>CAINVQ010000092.1 GCA_903854175.1 uncultured Actinomycetes bacterium
GATCACCGTGCAGAGATTGAAGCTGCACTTAAAGACACCGACATGGTGTTCATCACCGCTGGTGAAGGTGGAGGAACTGGAACTGGCGCTGCACCAATCGTTGCTGAAGTTGCTCGAGGTCTTGGAATTTTGACCATTGCGGTTGTAACTCGTCCGTTCGCTTTCGAAGGAAAGCGTCGTGCGAACCAAGCCGAAAAGGGAATCCAAGCACTTCGTGACAAGGTTGACACTTTGATTGTTATTCCTAACGACCGTCTTCGTTCGGTAACGAGCCAGGAAACAACAATGCTCGATGCCTTTCAGGTTGCTGACGATGTTCTGCTCGCTGCGGTTCGTGGTGTGACTGACCTCATTACTGTTCCTGGTCTTATCAACACCGACTTCGCTGACGTTTCAACAATCATGCGCAACGCTGGTACAGCAATCATGGGTGTTGGAACCTCAACTGGTGATGGACGCGCGGTGAACGCTGCTCGCGCTGCAATCACTTCACCACTTCTCGAAACTGCCATTGATGGTGCTCGAGGAATCTTGATCAACATTGTTGGTAGCTCGAAGATGACGATGCAAGAAGTTACTGATGCCGCAAGCATCATTAATGACGTTGCTCACCCAGACGCAAACATAATCTTTGGTTCAGTTATTGATGACTCAATTGGTGAGGCTGTTCGAGTGACAGTTATTGCTGCTGGCTTTGACGCCACCGCCCCTAAGAAGAGGGAACAAGAGCCACAGACAACTCAGATGCCTTCAATCACTGAAGCGCCAACGAGTGACATTTTCTCAACAACCTCCAGCGACGACTTCTTTGACGTCGGTGGCGATGACGACCTCCCAAGCTTCCTCCGCTAGTCCTCTCTTTTCTCGAGTAGCCGAGAACCTTCGGGACCTGCAACGTCGTATTAGCGAAACGGGACGCAGTCTCGATGAAATTCGAATAGTTGGGGTAACAAAAACATTTGGACCCGACGCCGTACGGGTCGCGAGAGATGTGGGGCTCACGTGCGTTGGCGAAAACTACATTGACGAACTTGCAGAGAAGCGAGGCGAGTGCTTGGACGTTCAGGTTGCTTGGCACTATCTAGGTGCGCTGCAGTCAAACAAAATTGGTCGGATTGTTGAAAGCGCAGACGTTATTTGTGGCGTTAGCCGTGTGAAGGAAATCGAGAAAATTGCCTCACTGCGTGATGGCGCATCTCTATATATTCAGGTCGACTACACCAGTGCTGATGGCAGGAATGGTGCTCAAGAATCCGAGGTCAGCAACCTTGTTTCTCGTGCCCGAGAACTAAGCCTTGACGTTAGGGGCCTAATGACTGTGGCCCCTCCTGAAAAAGAAGGGGCCAGGGCCGCATTTTCCAAATTGGTGGTACTTGCAGATGCACTTGATCTGAAGGAGCGCTCAATGGGTATGACCGACGATTTAGAGATTGCTTGTGAGCTTGGAAGTACTGAAGTTCGCATAGGGCGAGCGCTATTTGGGCCAAGGGCCTGAGTGCGGCTCGTCTGGCCTAACATAGTTACAAGCGGTTAAGCCGCAGGGAGATTTTGATGAAAGACAGAATGCGTTCGATTCTCGGATTTTTGGGACTCGTAGAAGATGAATACGGTGAGTACACACCTAGCGCACCATCTCGTCCATTTTCAAATGCCGACGGAACTGATGAGCAGGGTTACTCAGCTCAGCCAGCGCCAAGTATGCAACGTCCATTTCCAACTACGCCAAGTGGTGTTCGAGTTGCTCGCACACCAAATGCACCCGTTCGAGCTCCTCAGCTTTCAATGATTGATGCTCCACAGCAAGGCCTACGAGTACAACCTCTTCCTGCAAGTCATTCTCGTGGCGTCCAGCCACTAAGCCAAGAGCGTGAAGTGTCTATCTTCAAGACAAATGACTACAACGAATTCGGAAAAATTACTGACATGTTGCGTGGAAATCGCTCTGTAGTAATTGACCTTCGAGAGAACGACTCAGTAATGCAGCGTCGAATCTTGGACTTCACCACAGGAACGGCCTACGCGCTTCAGGCGACCATAGAGCGTCTTGAGGGTGGGTCTGTCTACTTGGTTTCTCCACGCGGGGTCCACGTCAGCTTGGACGTTAAAGACCGACTTCGCGCAGCTAACTTCCGGGCGTTCAGTCTGTGATTTCAATCATCCGCTTGCTGATCTCGCTGTACGTTTGGGTCATCATCGCTGCAGCGCTTGTCAGCTGGTTTCCTAGCAATAATCCCTCTGGAGGACTTGCCACTACCAAGCGAATCCTTCATGACCTGACTGAACCGGTTCTTCGTCCGGTGCGTCAAATTATGCCCAAGCCTCGTTTCGGTGGGGTAGGTGTTGACTTGTCGGCACTTGTAGTAATTGTTGTCCTTAACCTTGTGGCCCGCCTGATTTAGGCGATTTGTCAACAAACTCCGCGCTGGGGCGGTAGGGTTGCGTGCATGGATAGCACGGAAAACACATCTTCAGCAATTGACATCATCGACACTGTTTCGTTTAAGACCGGTGTTAAGGGTTACCGAATCCAGGAAGTCGATGACTACTTAGAGCGTCTTTCAGTAGAAATTCGTCAGTTGAAAGATCAATTACAGCAGGCACGTCAAGTTTCTCGTCAAGCCGCTGAGCGAATCAATCAACTTGAAAGTGGTCGTGCAACCACTGGTTCAACTGGACCAACACCAATTGTTAGTGCAGCACCTGCTCCAGCTCCTCGTCCAGTTTCACGTGATGGTGCCAATCAAGTTTCTTCGATGATTGCAATGGCGCAAGAATTTATTGATCAGAAGCAATCTGAAGCTGAAGCAAAAGCCACTCATCTAATTGGTGAAGCACAAGATCGTGCACGTGAAATTATCTCTGAAGCTCGTAGTCGTGCTGAAGATGAAGTGAATCGCCTTAATGGTCTTAAGCAACGTCTCAGTGAAGACGTTGACACTCTTGGTCGCCAACTTGAATCAGAGAAGGCTCGACTTGGAACATTCCTAAATGAGTTCAGCCGATGGATTGAAGGAGCTCTTAGTTTTGGTGGTGCCGCGCGACCAGCAACACCAGCTCGCCAGCCTGCTCCGGCCCCTCAGCCTGCCCCCCAGACTCACGTGCCACCGCGTCCCAGCACGCCACCACCTGCTGCTCCGGCCCCCAGCGCCCCTCAGCAAACAATTGGTCAAGTACTCAGCTTTGACCAGCAATCACAGCAAGATCGCCCATAAGTACTCAGCCGACTGATAGGGTCGGCGCGCGCTGTTTTCATCGTCTCCTAAGGAGTTGACTATGCCGTCCAACAACAAGAAAACAAAGAAAGTCGCCGTAAAAAAGCCGGCGACGACAAAAAAGAACGTCAAGAAGGCAGTTGCTAAAAAAGCACCTGCCAAAAAGGCCTCTACAAAGAAGCCAACCAATAAGAAAGCAATAGTGAAGAAGACTACGAAGAAGTCACCTGCCAAAAAGGCACCTGCTAAAAAAGCACCAGCCAAAAAGGCTCCTGTTAAAAAAGCTGCCGCAAAGAAAGTTCTAACGCCAGCACAGAAGGCAGCAGCTGCAAAGAAGATCGCTGCTGATAAGGCAAAGGCAATTGCTGCGGCTAAAGCTAAGAAGGAAAAAGAAGCAAAGGCCAAAGCCGCTGAAAAAGCAAAGGCCGTTGCAGCCAAGCTAAAGGCCGCTGCTGCAGTTAAGGCAGCACGTGAGCGAGAGCAGAAGGCTAAGGCTGCTGCCAAGCAGCGTGAAGTTGAGCGCAAGGCACGCGAAAAAGCTGCGGCTGAAGCTAAGAAGCAAAAAGAGATCGATGCCAAGCGTAAAGCAATCGAAGCTGAGAAACTTCGAAAGCAGCGCGAAATTGAACGTCGAAACGAAGAAGAGCGTAAGCGCCAAGAGCGTCGTGATGCTGAAGAGCGTCGACGTCAAGAAGCACTTGAGCGAAAGATGCACTCAAAGCCATACGGCGAAGATGCTGCATTCTTGGAAGAACTTCGTGGTCTACTTCTTGAAGCACGTGGTGAGGCGACTCGACAGACTGAGATTGCTGATGCTGAAGCCGAAGAAATGCTCGTTGACCGTGAACGTTTGGAATATGACGATGAAGACGGCAGCAGCGTCGCGTCAGACATTCAGCGCGACCAACTAAAAGACTTCTCGAGTGCACTTCGTCTAAAGGTTGACGAAATCGATGTAGCTCTAGGTCGCGTTGCCGATGGTAGCTATGGTCGTTGCGACGAGTGTTACGAAGCAATCTCCAAGGCTCGCCTCCAAGTACAGCTTCCAGTCTTTACCTGTGTGTCGTGCCGCGCAAGCGTCTAGCGCTAGGCATTAATCCCACAGTCATTGTGGTGGCCTTGGTGGTCACCGCAATTGATGCAGTTTCAAAAGCATGGGCTCGTAATGCACTTGTTGGACATGATATTCATGTCGCGGGCAGCGCTTGGTTTCATCTGCAGTTCAATTCAGGAATTTCTTTTTCTATCAATCAGTCGGGACCACTCGTGACCACACTTCTAACCTTGCTTATTGCACTGGCGGTACTTGTAGTGGGTCTACGAGCCTCTTTTGGGCCTCCAACATATGGGTTTGGCCTCTTGATTGGTGGGGGCATTGCCAACGTAATTGACCGGCTTGCTGCGTCACCACACGAGGTGACAGATTTCATTGCCCTTGGAAGCCTTCCCGTGTTCAATTTGGCTGATGTTGCAGTAACAGCTGGTTTCATTGTTCTGATTGTTTCTGCCCTTCGCGGAGAACGGTTGTTGACAAAATGAGCGATGACGAAGTTTTAGAGCCCTTTGACGGCGAGCAACTAGATCTAGAAATTCCTGGGTCACTTGACGGCATTCGAATTGACCGTGTGCTTTCCATGTTGACTGGGCTATCTCGTTCAGAAGCTTCTGAACTGCTTACGAGCGGGGCAGTGAAGCTCAATGAGAAAGTTGTTTTAAAAGCTTCGAGGTCGGTTGAAGAGGGCGAACACTTAGTTGCAATTTTGCCAACCCCGGACGACGGTTTTGTTACCGCAGACCCGTCAGTCGAAGTTGATGTTGTTCTTGATGACGAAGACTTTGCCGTCATTAACAAAGGATCTGGTCAAGTGGTACACCCAGGCGCTGGACAGCGTGAGCGGACACTCGTCGCGGGACTACTTGCACGCTTTCCTCAGATTCAGTTACTTAGCGAAGAAGGCTTATGCGAGCCGCTTCGCCCAGGAATTGTGCACCGACTAGACAAGGGAACTTCGGGCTTACTGGTCGTCGCAAAAACTCCTGAGGGTTATCTCAACTTGACAGATCAACTTGCGGAGCGTTCCATGGAGCGCACATACCTTGGAATGGTGGAAGGACACGTCGCAGAAGAACGTGGTGTGGTTGATGCGCCAATTGGCAGGTCCTCTAGGACTCCAACATTGATGGCAGTGCGTGCGGATGGACGTCCAGCGCGCACCGGTTACGAAGTACTTACACGTATTGATAAACCTCACGCCATGACGTTGCTTCGTCTTCAGCTAGATACGGGTCGAACACATCAGATTCGTGTGCACCTAGCAACGATTGGTCACCCTGTTGTAAATGACCCACGCTACGGTCACCGTCGTGAAAAGCGGCTCCACGAGGACAGGTTCTTCTTGCACTCAACGTCGCTAGCTTTTGCGCACCCAAGAACGGGTGAATGGATTACAACTACTACGCCACTTCCAGCAGACTTAACGCCACTGGTTCCACCAACGGTGGTTCTTTAGGCGTTTTCGTGTGCGGCGATGATTGCATCATCTCCGCGAAGAATTGCGAGTGCTTCTTCTTCAGCTCGACGAACTCGACGAACACCAATGTCCATCTTTGTTGCGGTTGCTTGAAGTGAGAGCGGGGTAGCACCGTGAAGTCCGAATCGAAGTGCCAAAACTTCTCGCTGCAATAACGTCAGCTTGTCGAGGGCACCATGAAGTTCGTTATTCATCATGTTCTGTTCAATCTCGCCAACCCAGTCGTTCTGACTTGGGGCAACAAGGTCACCAAGGGTGGTTGCAGAGTCAGATGATGCAGGCTGGTCGAGACTTGCTGTTACTCCGGCAAGGCCACGAAGTCCTTCGCGAACTTCTTTGCTCATGCCAGTTGCTTCGGTGAGCTCGTCATCAGTTGGCTTTCGACCAAAGATTGAAGTTAGTTCCGCAGCGGTTGCTTCTAGGCGCTGAAGCTGTTCTCCAACTTCGAGTGGAATTCGAATTGTTCGTCCGTGTTGCTGGACTGCACGCTGAAGTGCTTGGCGAATCCACCAGGTTGCGTATGTTGAGAATTTAAATCCACGTTCCCAGTCGAATTTTTCAACGGCGCGTAGAAGTCCAAATGTTCCTTCTTGAACAAGGTCAACCATTTCGACGCCACGGTCTTGGTAGCGGCGGGCCCAGTGAAGAACAAGGCGCAAGTTTGCGGCAACCATTTGTTTTTTAGCTTCTTCGTCACCTGCGGTAACGCGCTTTGCGAGCTCTACTTGCTCGTCATAGTTAGGCATTGGGTAGCGATCAAGATCGCGCATTAAGAGACCCAACATGTCGTTGGTGTTTACTGCTGTACGGCGGACGGTTGAACTCACAACTACTCCTTTTCGTCCCCCCGAACTTGTGCCCCGATGGGTATTTCTCCTACCGAGACATTGCTAATTTACCACATGGTAATTCAGTACCGCGAGCTGATTCTAAAGAGAATCATAAGAATTTGTTATTCGTGGTGCGTGCGCTTGGCGGGCTTAAGGCCTTTTGCCTGGTCAACCATATCGGCGAGCGTAAAACTCGAAAGATGTTCACGCATGTGATTTCCTACATCAGCCCAGACGCCTAGAAGCACACACTGACCTTCGTGGTCACAGGCCCCATCTTTGTGAGGTTCTCCAAAGTCTCCAGCAACGATTGGTCCATCAACGGCGGCAACGATTTCGGCAAGGGTGATTGACTCAATTTCCTTTGCAAGTACGTATCCACCGCCAACACCGCGCTTTGATCGAACTAGTCCAACACCCTTGAGATTCAAGAGGATTTGCTCGAGGTAAGGCTGGGGAAGTCCCGTACGTTCAGCGAGGTCTCGAACAGACGTGGGGGTAGCTGCATCTCCGTGCAATGCCAAGCTAAGTAGCGCCCGGCTGGCGTAGTCACCACGTGTCGAAACTCTCATTGCCCGTAAGTCTACCGATGGTTAAACAGGGCGCCTGGCGCACGAAGAGACCCCAATCTCTGGCACACTACGTAGATGGCAGAAGAACAGTCTAAGAACGAAGCAGTGGGGCCAGATGAGGTCCTAAACCCTGGAGAAGAGTCAGCAACAAAGGGTGAGGAGAACACCGACTTCATTTCCCAGCCGGCCAAGGTGATGCGAATTGGCTCAATGGTGAAGACACTTCTCGATGAAGCTCGAAGCGCGCCTCTTGATGAAGCTGGCCGAGCTCGGCTCCGAGAAATTTATGAAACATCAGTTAAGGAACTCTCTGGCGCGCTTTCTCCAGATCTAAGTGGAGAGCTTTCTCGCATGTCTCAGCCCTTCGCTGTCGAAGTCCCATCAGAGTCAGAGCTTCGAATTGCTCAGGCGCAACTCGTTGGATGGCTCGAAGGGCTCTTCCATGGAATCCAAGCCTCGCTTTTTGCCCAGCAGGCTGCCGCTGCCGCACAACTTGAGCAAATGCGTGATCGAACCCTTAATCCAGGGGCGACTCCACCAAATGCTGGAACGTATCTCTAAAAGTGTCCCGGTTTTGTGACATCGAGGCACTAGGGTCGAAATTCCAGAGTCGCCTCGAAAGGATTACCTCAGCGAATGGCTGAAAGCTTCGTACACCTTCACAATCACACCGAGTACTCAATGCTCGATGGTGCTGCACGTGTAGAAGAGATGGTGCTCGCCGCAAAAGCAGACGGACAGACCGCGATTGGAATTACTGACCATGGAAACCTTTACGGCGTAATTGATTTTTACGAGGCCTGTCGCAAACATGACATCACGCCCATTCTCGGCATTGAGGCCTACATGGCGGCGAACTCTAGATTCGACCGACCACCTCGGCGTGGAAAAATTGACGACACGGGTGGCGAGACCGAAGGTGGACAAAAGCTGTACCACCACCTCACATTGCTCGCGACTTCAAATCAGGGATATCGCAATCTTCGAGAACTTTCGTCGCAAGCTTTTCTTGAGGGGTACTACTACAAGCCTCGTCTCGACTGGGAACTTCTCGAGCGTCATAACGAAGGTCTTATTGCAACATCTGGATGTCTAGGTGGAGTGGTGCTTCAAGCATTGCTGCAAGATGATTACCAAAAGGGTGTTGATTTAGCTGGCCGTCTGCAAACAATATTTGGAAAAGAAAACTTCTTTATAGAGATGCAAGACCACGGCATCCCTGAACAAATTCGCACAAACCCAATGTTGCTTCAGATTGCTAAAGATTTGAATGCGCCACTACTGGCCACGAATGACCTTCACTACGTGCACCACTCAGATGCAGCAATGCACGATGCGCTGCTCTGCATTGGAACTGGTTCACTCGTTGCTGATCCGAATCGATTCCGTTTCCAGAGTGACCAGCACTATTTGAAGTCTGCGGCAGAAATGCGATACCTATTTCGTGAGATTCCAGACGCATGTGACAACACTCTTCTTATTGCTGAACGTGCAAACGTAAAAATTGAATTTGATAATGATGCTCTTCCTCAGTTTCCAATTCCTACTGCTCTACAGGGCGCTACACATAAAGACGGCGCCAATAAATACCTTCGCGAACTAACGCTTCAGGGTGCACGCGAGCGTTACGGCGTTGTTACCCCTGAGATTCAAGAACGAATTGACTATGAACTTGGCGTTGTTGCTGAGATGGGCTTCTCTGACTATTTCCTCGTGGTCTGGGACCTTATTCGACACGCTCGAGAAAAAAATATTCGCGTTGGTCCAGGTCGTGGATCAGCTGCTGGATGCTGCATTGCGTACTGTCTGCGCATTGTTGAACTTGATCCAATTAAGTATGGCCTGATTTTTGAACGCTTCCTCAATCCAGGCAGAAAGCAAATGCCAGATATTGATATGGACTTCGACGAGCGCTACCGCTCGGACATGATTCGCTACGCCGCTGAACGCTACGGATCTGATCACGTTGCTCAGATTGTTACCTTCTCAACAATTAAAGCTCGCGCTGCTGTTCGAGATGCAGCCCGCGTGCTTGGCTACCCGCCAATGCTTGGTGACAAAATTGCTAAGTCAATGCCACCACTCGTCATGGGTCAAGACCTTCCACTGGAAGCCTGTTTCACTCCAATGCCTGGTTATGAGGCACGCTACGCCGAAGCAATTGAACTTCGCGAGCTCTACGCCACAGACGCTGAGGTAAAACACACGGTTGATGTTGCTAAGGGATTCGTTGACAAACGTCGACAAGATGGCATCCACGCCGCGGCTGTAGTTATTACTAAAGAACCCGTACTTGAGTACGTTCCGGTGCAGCGTAAATCAAGTCCGAACAGTAACGAAGAAGCTCCAATTGTTACCCAGTACGAAGCGACCGCAATCGAGAAACTCGGTCTTCTCAAGATGGACTTTCTTGGACTAAGAAACCTCGCAATTATTGAACGAACACTCGAGCACATTAAACGTCGTCACGGCATCCTCGTTGACATTGACAACGTCGCACTTGATGACACGAAGGTTTTCGAGATGCTCAAAAAAGGAAACTCGCTGGGCATCTTCCAGCTTGAAGGTGTCAAGATGCGCCAACTCATGCGCCGCCTTGCTCCGACCAGTTTCGACGACATTGCAGCTCTTGTGGCTCTCTACCGTCCGGGCCCACTGAGCGAAAACGTTCACAACGACTACGCGGACCGTAAAAACAAACGACAAGACGTTTCCTATGACCACGTGGTTCTAGAGAACATTCTTGGTGAAACATACGGGCTCATGATCTATCAAGAGGACATCATGCGCGTGGCCACAGTGATTGCTGGATTCAGCATGTCTGAAGCGGATGATCTACGTAAAGCCTGTTCTAAGAAAATTAGAGAAATGATTCAGGCCCAACGAAAGAAGTTCGTTGAGGGTGCTGAGCGCGAGGGCTACGGCGCCGAACTCGGTGAATCAATCTTTAACAAAATTGAGCCATTCGCTGACTACGCCTTCAACAAATCTCACGCGTACGGTTATGCGCTCATTGCGTATCAAAACTCTTGGCTGAAAGCTAACTACCCAGTTGAGTACATGGCCGCACTGCTCACTTCATTCAGTGACGACAAAGACAAGGCTGCAGCGTATTTGAACGAAGCTCGTCAAATGGGTATCACGGTTGGTGTGCCAGATGTGAACCAGTCGTTTGGTGAATACGCTCCAAGTCTCACTTCAGATAACACCATCTTGTTTGGAATGGCCGCAGTACGAAATGTTGGCGAAGCACTTGTAGAAAAAATTGTCAAGGAACGCGAAGCTCACGGTGAGTTCACATCGGTGTACGACTTTTGTCGCCGCGTTGATCCAGCCGTACTAAATAGACGTTCAATGGAATCGCTCATTAAAGCCGGAGCGTTTGACGGACTTGATGTTCGCCGACTCTCGTTCTTCTCCAAGGTTGAAGAAATCGTTGAAGTAACGCTTAACCGTCGCAAAGACCTTTCACTTGGGATTTCCACATTGTTCGCCGCCCTTGATGAGGGCGGAACAGATGACTGGGAAGGAACAGAGATTGTCCTTAATGACGTTGAATGGGACAAGAATGTAAAGCTTGATTTCGAGCGTGAAATGCTTGGAACATATATTTCTGACCATCCGTTAATTGAGATTGAAGCCAGACTTCTTGCAAAAACTGATGGGACGTTACTTTCAGTACGCGAAAATGCTGAAGACTTCGCCAAGGCTGGAAGATTTGTAACTGTTGGTGGCATTCTTTCTGAAGTGAAGGTATTGCCAACTAAAACTGGACAGCAATACGCTCGTGTCACACTCGAAGATCTCACCGGATCAATGGAAATTAACTTTTCAACAAAGAAGTTTGAAGAGTGTGGGGGATACCTCGTTAAAGATGCCATTGTGCTTATTGAGGGTCGAATGGACCAGCGAGATGATGAAGTTCGCTTCAGCGCAATGAAGGTAACTACATTGAAGTTCGATAACGGAACTGGTGAACTTCGCCTCACATTCCGCCCAGAAGATCTCACCCCAGTGCGCATTGCCACGCTTCGCGAAATCCTTGCTCGCCACCCCGGGCCTTCGGCGGTAATTGTTGAAACTGGCGAGGCTGGAAAGGCCTACAAACTGGGTCCTGAGTACCAGGTGAACATTGCCAACGTAGTGGGAGATTTAAGGACCGAATTCGGCCTAAACGTCATAAAGGCATAGGCCAAATTTAGGGGGTCTGGAACAGTCGTAGAATGTTCCCTATGTCAATGACCGTCACTACGAAGGACACCACCGCACTCTCCGACGCAGAACTAGTCGAGATGGCAGATCTATGCGTAGATCGCGAACCTAATTTCGACATTGGATTCTTGTCCAAAGAGAAAGAAAACTGGGTCCTCGTGACACAGTGTCGTGAAGGCAACAAGCTTCGCGGTTACTCATTTTGCACACTCGAACGAATTGGTGGAACGCCATCGCTTCTCGTAGGGCTGCTTCTTGTAGACCGTAACGCTAAGGCCGACCAGACACTTAAGGCAATTCTGCACGATCAGTTCCGCCGTGCACTGCTCGCATTCCCAGATGAAGATGTACTACTTGGATCTCGACTCACCTCACCCGATGGCTTCCGTGCATTCCTAGGACTCGACGATGTTGTTCCTCGCCTTGGCTACAAGCCAACTGGTGAAGACCGCGCTTGGGGACGACGCCTCGCGAAGCGCTTTGGTTCAGAGAAGTCAATTGACGATAAGACCTTCATCATGACTGTCACACCAGGACCTGTTGGTGGACTTGACTACGTAACTTCAAAGGGACCAATTCCTGAAGGTGCTGAAACATTCTTTAAGGGTGTAAAGCCAGCGAAGGGTCAGCGCCTCGTTGTATTTGGATGGGCAATGGCTGAAGCGCTTTCTTCAGGCAAGCTTCCTAAATAATTAATTGCGCGGCAATAGTCCCGTGCAGCTTTTGTAGCAGTGGCCTTCAACCGGTGCTGACAGAGTAGTTAGTACATAGGTTGGTTTAAATCCAAGCGCCGTTGCGAGACTCTTTCCTGCAAGTGATACTTCTCTCGTTGTCTCCATTGTTCTAATTGCGTGAGCATCTTCGCAGAGCAGCCAAACATCATCTCCGGCCCATCCGAAGCGAACCCATGTTGATCCGTCATCGGTTCTTCTAAGAAGTTGTGGACCACGGTCAACAGCAATGAGTGCAACACTTGGTCGCTCGCCACGAAATTCCCAGTACGGAGCAGAGGGTCCACGGAAACCAAAGAGTGGGCCATCTGCAGGACTCGCAAGATTTTCTAACCACTTCTTAACTCTTCGACCCTTGTATGAACCAAGTCGACGTGGTAGTCCGCTCAAAGTAACTGCTTCAGGCTGCGCCAAGTCATTTCGCTCGAGATCAGTAGCTAGTTCGCCTTCGACAACGTCAAACATCGCAAGGTCAGTCTCGTAGCCCTTCGGCCACGGAATACGCCAGCGCATGATTGACTGAGAAGTGAGGTCAACAACTGTTGTTGTTTCGTTAGTGGAACCAAGAACTAGGCCAAAAACTTTGGTTCCAGGTGAAAGATCGACTTCTTCATGATGAGCGGTCCTTTCAACAAGATGTTTAATTGCCTTTGAGGCGGGGTCTCGATTGAGGAGCTTCATAGTGCTCCAGCTTCGATGAGCTGTGAGTTGAGTTCCTCAATTGATCCAACGGGGAGCTGGCATACCCCTGCGCGACAGACGTAGGCAAGGCCCTCACTTCGACCACTGAGTAGTGGTGACGAGCCGTTTCCGGTAATGAGGACGCTACGAACCATGGGTAATGATCGTACGTGCTTGGTGAGCTCATTTGGTGCCCCAGGAATAACTACTTCAACTCCAGTGAGTGCGAATCCAGCAGCATTCACTAAATCTGGTACCGAGCCGGGGTGGGTCGCAACGAGTGAGCTAGCAAGCTCAACGAGACGTTGGCTGATGCTGAGCAGATTGTTGTCACCAAGACAGAGTGCCAGCCGCGCAATTGCCCGACAGGCAACTGCATGACTTGAAGGCGTTGCACCATCGAAGATCTCTTTAGGTCGAGATGGAAGATCTTTCACGTGATTGCTCTGGGTAAAGAAACCACGTCCAACGATTGGGTTGCTGGATGTTGGAACATCGCCGTCCCAGTGGTGCGCCACCAGATACGTTGCGAGTTCTTCGCCGAGTTTTGTCCATGCATCATCACCAGTGCATTCGAACGCGTCAATGTAGGCATCGAGCAGCCATGCAAGATCGTTCGCGGTTGCGTGAGCCTGCAAGTTCTCAGTGCGCCACCACGTCTGATCTGAGAAGTGTGACGACCTGAGTGGGGTGAGCAGTGCAATTCCTTCGGAGATGAGTTCTCCATCGCCACTCCTGAGACATGCCGATGCGAACATGGCATTCCACTCCAAAATTACTTTTTCATCCCTACCTGGCTGCACGCGCGCAGAACGAACTTGTCGAAGTGCATCTAGTGACTGCGTGAGCTCTAGTGGCGCGGTGAATGGTTCGCCACTTGCAAGTCGAGGAATTGATCTTCCTTCAAAAAGCCCTGGGTCACTAATTCGGTACCTCTCAAGAATTCGCTTAGATAATGCTGTGTCATTAAGCCCGTCGGTGATTTCTTGTGGTGTCCAGGTGACGTGTGAGCCCTCTTCACCATCCGCGTCAGCGTCAAGTGATGATGCGAATCCTTTCTCAATTCGTAAATCATTGAGCACGAAATTGATTGTGTCGAGCGCTACTTCACGCCATTCACTTGTGGGCTCGTGTTTGGATGCTTGCAAATAGGCTCTGGCGAGCAGACCTTGGTCACAAAGCATTTTCTCGAAGTGTGGAACGTGCCACTGCGCATCAACGCTGTACCTAGCAAATCCTCCGCGAAGGTGGTCGTACATTCCTTCTCTCGACATTGCATTCAGTGTTGTTGCAACCACGTCTTTGGTTTCTTCGTCTCTGAACTCGAGGAGAGCTTCGACGTACGAAGGGCGAGGAAACTTAGGTGCACCACCAAATCCACCTAGTGGGTCAGAGCTTTCAATAAGTTCATCTCGAAGCTTTTGTCGAACTACTTTTAGGTCCACTACAGCGTCATGCACTTTTAGGTGATCGACAAACGCAATCTCACGCTCTAAGGCATCAGAAAGCTTGTGTGCTTGTTCTTGCACCACGCTGCGCTGTGATGCCCATGCGTCAGTAAGGGCGCCGAGCAGTCTTGGAAAGCCAACCTGTCCATTTCTGTCAGTTGGCGGATAGTACGTTCCAGCGAGAAACGGTTTTCCGTCAGGAAGTAAGAACACAGACATTGGCCAGCCACCATGACCTGACACGAGTTGTGTCGCAGCCATGTAAAAAGCGTCAACGTCAGGACGCTCTTCTCGGTCAACCTTGATTGGAATAAATGATTCATTTATTTGTTGTGCGATTGCTTCATCTTCAAAAGATTCATGTGCCATGACGTGACACCAGTGGCACGCGGCGTAACCGATCGAAAGAAAGATAGGTAGATCACGTCGCTTCGCTTCTTCCAGCGCCTCTGGCCCCCAGGGCCACCAGTCCACCGGATTTTCAGCGTGTTGGCTTAGATAAGCGC
>CAINVQ010000093.1 GCA_903854175.1 uncultured Actinomycetes bacterium
CACACCCAGACGCAACAAAGAATCCGCACAACACCAAGGGCGGGGTAGCGGGCACGGTAACACTCGCACTGCCTGAAGAGACCGAACGACTCACTGTTGTGCTTGGTCGTACAAAGGATGATGCAACAACTGCTGTGGCGTTCTGGAACGCACTGGCCACTCGTCTAAGTCTCGCAGACGTGGTTGTTCGCACGCTCGACGCAGCTCCTGGGTTCCACCCAACACGCTGCGGAGCACTTGTCGACCGTGCATCTGGCGCGGTACTTGGCTACGTGGGAGAAGTTGACACTGAACTTGTTCACGTGCTTGCTCCAACTGCCACGAACCGTCGACTTGGTCTTATTGACATAGACCTCGCAGCACTGAGCGATCACTCAAAGGCAACTCGAACTAGTCAGTTCGTAAACGTCCCAAGTCGCTACCCGAGTGCAGTAATCGACCTCGCCTTCGTGACCCCAGTAACTGTTCACGCTCAAGACATGGCCCACGCTCTTCGCAGTGCGAGTTCACTCGTTGAGCGCGTAGAACTCTTTGATGTTTATCGTGGCAACAGCCTTCCTGAAGGAACTAGAAGTCTTGCCTACAGCGTTCGCTTCAGTTCAAATGAAGCAACACTCAGCGATACTGAGGTGAGCAGTGCACGTGACGCACTCATCGCCACAGCGGTATCGCTCGGTGCGGTTCTTCGTTAATTCATGATTGAATTCGTACCGTTTACTGCTGACGGTCGTAGATATTCACAACAGTCTCGTATTCGTCTCGGTGACACTGGCGCCAATGGAATTATTCGTCCAGATGCCATTGCTCGAATCTTGCAGAACGTGGCGACTGACGACTGGGATGAGCTCAACATTGACCGCGATCTTCAGTGGCTCGTTCGTCGCACAAGTTTCAGAGTTGTCGAGGGCGCTCAACTTCCTCGTTACGGCCAATTCATAACCTGCACCACGTGGGGATCTGGTCACGGAGCTGCGTGGGGAGAACGTCGAACAAATATCTATGTAGGCGACGTGCTGTCTGTTGAAGCAGCGTCTATCTGGGTTCCAGTAAGCCTGCAAGGCATGCCGCAGCGCATGCGCCCCGGATTCATTAACTCCTACGGAGAAACATCAAGCGTTCGAAAAGTTTCTGGTCGTATTTCTGTGCCTGAAATCCCAAGTGACGCCAAGCGAAGCCCGTGGTTTATTAGAAGGTCTGACATTGACATTGTTGATCACGTAAATAACGCAGCTTCATGGCAGGCGGTTAGCGAAGTAGCGACGTCACCGGTAGTGAGTGCGTCACTTATTCACCACGGACCAGTTGAAAAGTTTGACGACGTGACGCTGGTGTCTGCACCGGGACTGATGTGCTTAGAAGTTAATGGTGCGGTTCAGGTCAGCTGTGAGTTTCAACAGCTGTAGCTGACTTTGAAGACGTTGCGTAAATTGATCCCATAAGCACGAGTGGGAATCCGACCAAGATTCCAGCAGTGAGCGGCTCGCTTAGGAACACCACGCCAAGCACCACGGCTACTGCTGTGTTGATATAGGTAATCACTGTGCTTCTGGTTGCACCGATCTCTGAAATGAGGGCTCCAAAGACCACGAAGGCAATTGCGGTGCAGACAATCGAAAGTGTTACAACGCACGCCCATGTTTCGCCACTGATGTGAGCTGGCCAGTGGGTGAGAGTCCAAGGTGTCCAGCAGACTGCAACAAATACTGATGCACCCGCAATGACAATTGAACCTGGAACGCCGTTGAGCTTTGTAGCGAGAATGATTGGCCCAATGGTGTAACCCACGCAGACAATAAGCAGCAGCGCCACCCATCCGAATGACCCACCACGCACGTCAATGCCAACAAGAAAGCCCACGCCAACAATTCCAATGCCCAAACCGAAAATACGACGCTGAGAAATCTTTTCGTGCTCAGTTCGACGGATGAGTTGGCCAAGTACTGAAAAGAGTGGAACACAACAAATAAGAAGACTGGTAATTGAGCTGGTCAAGTGCTTCTCAGAAGTACCCATTAAGTACCAGGGGATACCAAACTCAATAACTGCAAATATCAAAATCCATTTGATGTTGGCAACAAGAATCGGAAACTGCTTCTTATACGCCACCAGTGTCAGCATGATTATGGCTGCAGGGACAGTTCTTCCGAAAACGAGGACGCCAGGATCGAGTTCACGAACTGCGATTCTGATGAGCAAATAGGGGATTCCCCAGATAAAAGCCAGTGCGGCAAATAGTGCTAAACCCCTTTTAGTCATTGAAAGATACTAGCGCGAGTGAATAAAACTTGCATTTATAGTCACTTTTATGCATAAAATGTCATATGCGTGTTGGAATAGTCGGAGCCACGGGATACGCCGGATCAGAGTTGTTGCGCCTTAGCGCGACTCACCCTGACCTGGACGTTGTTATTGCTACTGGGGATTCGAACGCCGGTAAGCGAGTGAGCGACCACGTTCCAGCACTTGGGGCACTTTTCCCAGACATGACTTTTGCTCAGACCTCTGATGTTTTGAGCACTGAGCTCGATG
>CAINVQ010000094.1 GCA_903854175.1 uncultured Actinomycetes bacterium
CTAATGGGTGTGGACATAGACAAAACAATTGCCATGACGTTCGTTATCGGTGGTTTCTTGGGCGGAGCTGCTGGGTTCCTTTATGCAATGAATGTTGGCGTGCTGTATTCAATGGGATTCACACCAGCCCTGAAGGCATTTACTGCGGCGGTACTTGGCGGTATTGGAAATCTACGTGGCGCCGTTATTGGTGGACTCATTCTTGGGGTCACTGAAAGCTTCACTGTTGTCTTCTTTAGTGGTGCATATACCGATGTTGTAGCTTTCGCAATACTTGTACTCGTCTTGATGTTTAGGCCAACTGGGATACTCGGTGAACTCATTGGTAGGTCGGCATAATGAATTTTCCTACTATTAAAAAATTCTCAACACAGGCACTCACCATTCTTTTGTTGAGTGAGCTAGCAGCTGTCATCACGGGCCCTCCAGGTAGTGCAGATGCACCTTGGTCAGGCGTTCAGGGATCAATTACACAGAAGACATCATTCTTCGGACTATTTATTGTCGGTAGATGGATTTTCTTCTACGCCATTGGGATTGCTTGTTTCGTAGTAGCTCGATCGCTCAGAAAAGTTAACTCCAAAACTTCAGCACTGAAGACATTCCGTACAAGTTATAACTCAGTAACTGATAATAAATATTTCAAACCAATTGCATTAGTTGCTGTCGCGATTCTTGCAATTATGCTGCCAACAATTATTTCTGACCCGTTCTGGCGTCAGGCGATGGTTTCTCAAATCGCAGTATTTATTCTTCTTGCGCTTGGACTGAATGTTGTTGTTGGATTCGCTGGGCTACTTGATCTAGGGTTCGTTGCGTTTTACGCGGTTGGCGCCTACGCAACCGCTTGGTGTACCGGCGCACTTCCTATGCCGCCCATCTTTGGTTCGCATATAAATCCATTCTTCACCATTCCAATAGCGATTGGTCTTGCAATGGTGTCTGGCGTTATTTTGGGAATTCCAACACTTCGTCTACGTGGGGACTACCTTGCGATTGTGACGCTTGGTTTTGGAGAAATAATTACGTTATTTGCAAATAACTTGACTGGAATAACTGGTGGCGCACAAGGCACAAAGCAGATTCCACACTTTTCGTTGCATCTGGGGCCACTTAAATACATCTGGGGGCTCGATCCTGCTCCGTACTACTACCTAGTGATTGGCTTCGTAATTTTCTTCATCTTCATTTTTTTCTCACTTGAACACTCCAGAGTGGGGCGTGCATGGACTGCAATTCGTGAAGATGAAGTAGCTGCGGAGTCACTGGGCATCAACCCACTTAAATATAAAGTTATGGCGTTCGCTATTGGTGCTGCGAGCGCAGGATTTGCCGGCGTAATGACTGCTGCACAATCGAACTACTTAACTCCAGCTACCTTCACCTTGTATCTGTCCATCAACATCTTGGTGCTAGTTATTTTTGGTGGTATGGGATCAATCTTTGGTGTTGTATTTGGCGCAATAGTCATTCAGACAATCACCATGTACTTGATTCACTCGCCACCTGCTGGGTACCAGGCACAAGACCTTTACATCTACATTGGTGCGTTGCTTGTCATCATGATGATTTTCAGACCTGCAGGACTATTCCCAGCTCGTCGCAGACATCGTGCAGACAGCGATGCTTCACGTCTCGAGGACAGCAATGTCTAATCTTTTTGAAGTTTCAAACGTAACCTTGCGCTTTGGCGGTGTTGTGTCACTGTCTGATGTTTCTCTCCACCAAAAGCGAGGGGAAATTCTTGCAGTGATTGGACCCAATGGAGCTGGAAAGACTTCGTTATTCAATTCACTCACTGGTGTGTATCAGCCCCAAGAGGGATCTATTACGTTCATCCCGAAGGAGGGAGAACCGGTTTCTTTCATTGGAAAGAAACCGCACGTGATTTCTGATAATGGCGTAGCGCGTACCTTCCAGGCTTCAAGAATGTTCAATGCATTGACAACTTTTGAGAACGTCAAGATTGGTGCTGAATCTCACAAGGGGATTGGTGCGCTAGGTGCGATTTTTAGAGGTCCAGCAACGCGAAAAGATGAGAAATATTCCGATGCTCGCACATGGGAGCTCCTTAATTTTGTTGGACTACGTGCAAAAGCTAATCACATTGCGTCATCGTTGTCCTACGGAGAGCGTCGTCGCTTAGAGATTGCTAGAGGTCTTGCTACTAATCCTGAGGTACTTCTTCTAGATGAACCTGCGGCGGGAACTAATCCATCAGAAAAGCTCGAACTTACAGATTTAATTCGCAAGGTTAGAGATGAAATGGGAGTATCAATCCTTCTTATTGAACACGACATGAAGTTAGTTATGTCGTTAGCCGAGCGTCTTTATGTTTTGAATTTTGGAAGTGTGATTGCTGAAGGAACTCCAGACGAAATTCGTGCAAACCAGAATGTTGTTGATGCATATTTGGGAACAACTACGAAAGATGCAAACTAATGCTGGAAGTTAAAAACGCAGTAGTTCGATACGGTGCAATCACTGCGCTGCACGGTATTTCTCTTGAAGTGAATAAGGGTGAAATTGTCACGTTGCTCGGCGCAAATGGTGCTGGTAAGAGCACGACACTTCGGATGCTCTCTGGTCTGCAGTCTGCATCTGAAGGCCAAATTCTTTTTGAAGGCAATGACATTACGAATACAAAGCCTCACAACTTCACAACGCTTGGAATCAGCCACGTCCCTGAAGGTCGACGAATTTTTCCTCAAATGACTGTCGATGAAAATCTTGACATGGGAGCTTTCAGTCGCAAAGACTCGTATGGTGAAGACATTGAGAAGATGTTCAGCATGTTTCCGATTTTGAAAGATCGAAGGAAGCAGCTGGGAGGAAACCTTTCTGGC
>CAINVQ010000095.1 GCA_903854175.1 uncultured Actinomycetes bacterium
GCAACATTGACTCGAATTTGCAAGATTGCAGATTCCAGTACGCCGTACCTCTAGTTACGAGGGAATCGTTCGTGTAGCCACTCGAGAGAATTCTCTTCGAGCATTGCGTCTTCCCAGCCGTCGAGTTTGTCCTCAACCGCAGCTAGAGATGCAACTTTGCCAATCACTACAACAGTAAGGTCACTAATTTCAGTCTTAGAGACAAGAAAGTCTCCAAAGATGTCTTCTGAGATGAACGCTTCAGGCTCAACCATTAAATAGAGTTCGCCGGTTGCTTCGACCCACGAAAGCTCGTACTCATTTTCAGTAGCGTCAGTCCACTCAATACCAAACTCAAATTCAGCGCTTTCGCGTCGGGCTTCGTTCTGTTCGTAGAAGTCTTCAATGTCCATAACCCCAGCCTAGAGCGAACTATGTGCGTTGTACAGGGTGCCGTTGAAGTTGTGACAAATGTCGTTTAAACGGTCATTGCCAGCGTTACTGCACACTGCGTACTCAGCCCTCAACTGTGTTCATGACAACTCACAACGATTTATTAGGACAACTGCGACGCGAATGGCGTCGATTAGGCAGGTCACCAGAGTCTTGTTTGGCTCTAGAAAATCTAAAGCTGCACCACCCTGATGCAGGTTTTTCACAGTTACATGACTTGTGCGACGTGGTTGACGCGCTTGATATGCGCTCACGACTAAGTGTTATCGAGCGTGCGGAAATTCTTCGTGTGCTTCTAGAAGAAGCCAGCGATCCCCTGGTGTGCAGAACATTGCTGCAAACTCTTATTCCTGGAATCGTGAGTGTCTGCAGACAGCTCAAATTTGGCTCTGGGGTGATGAGCGAACCTGGTGATGTTCTCGCCACAGCACTTTCATTTACTAACGAGCTAATTGTTAAGTGGGCGGGAGAATCTCGCCAGTACAGTGCCCCAGATATTCTGTCGGCGCTAAAAGGAAGACTGCGACGCTGGATTATTAAAGAGCGCAGCGCCATCAGAATTATTTCAAATTTTGATCAAGGTGATCCCCCTGAAGCTCCAGCTTCACCACTGCTGTGTCGACTGAACAGTTACTACGGAAGTAAGTATGAGCGAGTCGCACGAATCACGTATCAACGTGTTTTTGAAGGAAGGTCACTTCGTGAGCTCGCACGAGCAGATCACTCGTCGTATGGTTCGCTCCAAGCTGAACTTAAAAACTTTGCTATCAAGTTTCTTTTATGAGCAAAAACACGTTCGAATCAGTGAATACCAATTGGCAAGCGCCCAAGTTACGTTGGAATAACGATGATGCGAAGAATATCTTCACTAAGGGGCGCCCACTTAGTGCTGTGGTCGAGCCCAATTCTGCTGCTGATCCTGGTCTTTACGCTCAGCTCACAAAATTCCCCGAGCCAAAAGCAAAACATCGCATCAACAACAAGCGAACAGTCAACAACGTCAACCATGGCGACGACGACAACGACAAAAAAGCCATTACCAGTCGTAACCGTGCCGCCATCCTCCTCAGTGACCACAACGACCGTGAAAGTTCGCTCAACACCAACGGGGGCACTCAATGGCGTAATTTCGTCAAGCTTCAATTCCATCGACATCCCAGTCCAGGGTCCGGGGACTTGGGTATTCAGCGCAAGTCAGCCAACCAACGTGGTGCTGATCTGCGCAGCAACAACAACGCCCATAGTGAGCAAAGTAGAAATAGCCACCGCGCAGGAGTGTCAGCTGGAACTGAGTTCACAAGGGAGTTCAGTATGGCAACTGCTACCAACTCAGTAAAGAAGTTTGCTCGTGGACCACTTCATGGCAGTGCGTTAGCGCTGTATTTCTTTTTACTCCCCTATGTGGTCATTTCTAGGTGGAATGTAAGTAGAAATCAGTCTCACTCGAGTTTGATTCATTTCTTTTTAATTGTGCTGGGCATTTTTTGGGTGATCTTTCTTCTGCAGTTGCTGTTCAACATCGTGCAACTTCGAAATGGACGTAGAACTGCACTGGATGGGAGCGCTTGGCTCGCCGGGTTAGTGATGGTGCTTATGCCATTCTTGGTGGCTTCAAGTGCAAGTGCAGCGTCGCTGATGGCGCCAATCTCTATAAGTACAAATTATGAAACCCCAGCCCCGAGACCTTTGAAACATCATGATGAATCAGGTGATCTCTCACTACTCAGTTCAGTTCC
>CAINVQ010000096.1 GCA_903854175.1 uncultured Actinomycetes bacterium
ACCATTTGAATCAAAGATGATGAAGGCAACACTCGAAGCCTTCGGTGATCAAATTGCGAGCAACGCTCCAATGAAGCGAATTGGAAAACCTTCCGACATGGCGGGAACGGCCATATTCCTCTCCTCCCCCGCCGCTAGTTACATCACTGGAGTAATAATTCCAGTTGATGGTGGCATTGCAACTACGGCTTAATTCGCAGGTTTGGTTTTGAGCGTCACATTAAGGGTGAGGCGCTGGGTCCCTCGAACTATTGAAACCTTCACGACGTCCCCGGGACGGTGAGAAGAAATAACGCTCTGGACGTCTTGTCCTCCGCCAATGGTTGTGCCATTGATTGCAGTAATAATGTCGCCCTGCTTTATGCCGGCATTGGCTGCGCCAGTTCCTGCAATAACGCTCATAACAACTGCACCAGTTGAAACACTGAATCCGTATTGCTGCTGGAGCGCTTGTGTCATTGACTCAATTTCAACACCCATGTACGCGCCGTGAGTAACAACACTTTGTCCAGCCATGAGAGTTTTGAGTAGAGACTGAATTGTTGCTGCTGGAATTGCGAATCCAATGTTCTGGGCACTCGAGCCGTCTGGAAGAGTCCCTGCAACTGCAGTATTCATTCCAATGACGTTTCCTGCAGAGTCAAGAAGAGGACCCCCAGAGTTACCTGGATTAATTGCAGCGTCTGTTTGAATCATGTCATTCAGTGTCTCTGTGGCCACAGACGAAGATGCCGTAACGGTGCGACCAAGAGCAGAAACAATTCCAGTTGTTACGGTTGGTGTTCCAGCCGCTAGTCCAAGAGCATTTCCAATTGCGACTACTGAGTCTCCAACATTGAGTTTCTTGGAGTTACCAAATGCAACAGCTGGAAGCCCAGAGGCATTGTCAATACGAATCAGCGCAACATCGTTGATTGGATTTGTCCCAATGAGTGTTGCTGGATATTTTTTGGTTGATCCTGAACGAGTGACAGTTATGTTTCCACTGCCAATAGCCGCCGCAATTACGTGATTGTTGGTAATGACGAGTCCACTCGAAGAGATGATCATTCCAGTTCCCTGGTCTTCTCCCCCAGAACCGTTGACGTCAATTGAAACAACACTTGGAAGAAGCTTCTGAACAAGTTTTGGAATACTCATTCCATTGGGAAGAATCGCCGCCCCTGGAGAGTTAGTTACTGACTGAATGGTGAGTCCATTTCCTGAGTTGTTACCTGTCGATGCGTAGTGACCAGCGAGTCCACCAATAAGGCCCGCAACAAGCAGTAGTCCAATGCGACTCGACAACACAGACTTTGGTCCGGCCTTCTGTGAAGCGAGTGGTACTTCATCAACTATCTGTGGAACTTCAACAGGTGCAGGAGCTGGTGACGGCTGTCCTAGAACTGGATCGACAGCTGACTTCTCAACCACATCTCTCAAGATTTCAGCGAGGGTGCGCTCGTCTGGTTCCTGGCTTGGAGTGTTCTTTGTTTCGTCGCTCATGGCATTTACCTTAGACCGAAAGTATAAATTCGTAATAAATATAGGTTGAAGATTCCCTGTTCTTGGAGCGAGTAGATTAGAAACCTATGTCACGCCGTATTGAGATCGAAATCACCAGCCTGAACGGGGACGTTGCTACATGGCGCGCCGCAGGAGCCAAGCTTCCAAAGGGATCGCTTAGTGCTGCTCTCATTGCGGGTGGACCAGTCATTGGCACCGTCTACCGTGCCGAGATTGAACAGATGATGGAAGGTATTGAAGTTATTTCAGTACTCCCGGCAAAGACGGCTTCTCCCCTAGACCCTCGTAAAGAGCGCCTAGAAATTATCGCAAAGACTGACACTGGTCCTGACGTTGTTGTTACCTACGCCCCTAAGGGCCGTGGTGGTCGACGTGACGGTGAGCGCCGTGAAGGTGATCGTCGTGATTCGAAGCGCCCTTCAAGTCGTCCAGGTTCAAAAGATCGTCCATCTGCAACTGGTGAAAAGTCCGAGCGCGGACCACGCACCGAGCGTCCAGCTCGCACTGAGCGTCCAGCTCGTGGTGATCGCCCAGCTCGTCCAACTGGTCCAGTTGTAGCTCCAATGACAACTATTTTCCGTAATGCACTTCTAGCAACGCTCTCGCCTGAGCAGCTTCCAGTCGCAGAACAACTTCTTCGTGGTGGAATGCCAGCAGTTAGGTCTGCTGTTGCTGAGCAGAACAAGAACGCAACCGCACAGGGCCGTCCAACGATTGATGCAGAAACAATTGACCGTATTGCTGAAGAGCTACTCGGCAAGACCAACTTGGCTCTTTGGAAGGACAAGGCAGCTGGTGCAATTGGTGCCGGACGCGAACTTCGCCTTCGTGACCTACGCGCAGTTGTTACATCCGCAAAGACCGTGTCACTTGATGATGAAGGTCGCCAACAGCTGAAAGAACTTCAGACTGCCCTTACTTCTAAGGTTGATCACCTTCGCACAGTTTGGAACGAGAAGCTCGAAGCTGCTCTTAACTCTAAGAATGTTGCTGAAGCTCTTCGTCTAGTTGCTCGTCCTCCAGACATGTCAACTCGCGTAAGCGCTGAGATGGCAGCAAAAGTAATTGCAATGACATCAGAAACTTTGACTGCAGAACTTGATGCTGCTCAGTGGAATGAAATTGTGACTCTTGCAGTTGACACTTCTATTCGCAGGAACATTAAGCCCGTTGGAATTCCAGCAAACGATGTCAGCAAGAACTTGGCAATTAAGAATGCTGGAGCAATTCCAGAGCTTGCAAAATTGCTTGGTATGCCGGTGCCACCACCGCCACCACCATCAAGAGCTCCTCGTCGCCCGGCTACTCGCCGCGCATCGTAAGTAGACGAGCCTTCCAGCCAATTGACTCATAGAGCGACTTAGTTGCTCGGTCTCCAGGAAGTGCGTAGCCATCGACTGCTCCGCAAGCACTAATTAGATCGTTAATAATTGACCTTGCTATTCCCTTGCGTCGGTCGTTGGGACGTACATAAATTCCTAGAATGACTCCTTCTCTGCAAAGAGCCACTGCGTTTGAGCTTTCATGAATCCATAGCTCTTTGTTCGAGACGCTCATTGAGAGAAGACTGCTGAGTTCTTCACCATTGCTAATTTGCAACAAAAATTCAGGCCCCCCGCGTGAGTCTGAGATTTCGCTTAACGATTCATTCCAGAGTGCTTGAATTTCTGGAGTCACTGACGAACAGAGAGTGACCTTCATTGGTTCAATATCAGACGCAGTCGCGACAAAGAGTCTTCGACTTGTCAGCTAGCTGACTCATTTTCTTCAGCAAACGACATGAGGTGCAGCGAAATTCGTCAGCTTGTTTAGGAAGAATGACTTCAGTTGGATCGAGCGTATTATCAACTTCGACAGGAGCCTCGTCGTCATCTTCAGGTGTGGTGTCGCGTCGAATGGTTTCTGCGAGGACTTCGTCGAGAGCAAGCTCAACATCAGCGTCATCAGCAACGTCCTCTTCTTCTTCAACAACTACTGGCGCAATTACTTCTTCTTCGTCAATTGCAGCGGCTTCGTCTTCTTCAGAGTCGTCGTCAACTACGAGAATGTCACCATCTTCGAGGTCACCCTCTTCACCAACAATTTCTTCTTCGAAGCCGTCAGCTAACTCTTCTTCGTCGAATGCTTCGTCTGTGTCGCCGTCACTGGCCATATATTCCTTAAATGCTCTTATCTGTAGCGATGGCAGTGTAGGCCGTAAAATGCCTGATTAGTTGTCAATTCGCTTAAAAATTCGTAATTCTTTGAATTTTCTATCGTTTTGAGCGGTTTCTCTCTGCTGAGCGCTCTGCTTCGAGTCTTTCGAGGTCAGTATCAGAGAAATCTACGTATTGCATTGAATCTGCAATTGCGTGATGTCCTGCTTCATCTCTAATGAGCCTGGCCATCTCGTGAGCCACTCTGCGGTAGCTCGGGTGACCTTGTGGACCTGACCTGAGTTCAATGAGGTGCATGGCTTCTCGAGCGTTCATCTGCATCACGTAGCGAATTCTGAAGGCCAGCGCTACGCAGTACTGGGACTGCTCAGGGAATTCCTCGCGCATGTCGTAATAGAGCGCTGCAGAGCGTTCTAGAGACTCTATGTATGGCTCTGCCAGCCCAGCCTCAGTTATCACATCAGGCACGTCGTACCCGAGTTCAACCGTTAGGGGCTGCCATTCAATTGTGAGCAGACGGTGGCGCTGGAGATCTCTAAAGGCTCCATAGTCAGTTACAAGTTCAAACCTGTAGTCAGTTCGCTCAAAGGCTCGACCTGGACGGTGTCGACGATTTTTACGGTCCCCCACGTAGGTAGTCATTAACTTTGACTTCTCTGCTGGGGTCATTGCCGCGACGCGCTTAATCGCATCGTCATGAGACATTGTTGAGTTACCAAAGACAATCGCTTCAAGAATCTTTGATTCACCTTCGCGGTCGTATGAAACAAGTCGTACGTGCTCGCCCGGCTCATTTTCAACATCTGTCCACATTGATGCAATGAGATCTTTCGTGGCACCCTTGGTTTCAGCAAGGTAGTCAGTCCATGCAACGCCACGTTCTGCAATATTCACTCGCTTGAGGAATGATGGAATCACTTTGATGAGTTCGTCCATCATTAGCTGAGAGTACTCACGAACTTCTGGAAGTGGGTGCGCACGCATACGAAGCAGCAGCGATTCATAAGCCTGACCTGATGCGTAGATTCCTAAGTTTGATAAGGCACTCGCTGGAAGGAGTCCACGTACTGCGTCTAGGGCCTTGGCACGGATAGCTTGGCGATAAACAAAGTCAGTGTCGTCAGCAGTCTTAGGGAACTTCTTAGTGAGCCACTCAACCAGTTGTGGAAGTAGTTCGCCATACGTGTCGAACATTCGGTCCATTTCACCGATGTAGCGAGCTCCAAAGGCAGACTTGGTGACGTCATGGTCACGGTAAAAACGGTAGTGACCGTTGCTGAGTCGCTTGTCGTACCCGAGGTAGCGAGTTGACTGTTCGAGGTAACTCATGAGTCGACCCCACTCGAGAACTTTGGTTAGAACGTTGCTTGCTTGTTCGCACGCGAGGTGAACTCCACCAAGTTGAGCAACAGAGTCGTCGCCGTATTCAAAGAAGATTTTTTGGTAGAGATCATCTGCACGGTCAAGACCAATCGTTGCATCTATTCCAACATCGCCAGTCAGGTCTAGGTCGCCCACAAACTCATCGAGGAACAATCGACGCAAACTCTTCGAGGAACGCGAATAACGAGCAAATAGAGCCCCTTTAACGACCTCAGGAAGGTTTACAAGAGCAAAGACGGGTGATTCAAGATTCGTGAAATATCGGCGAAGGATCGTGGCTTCTTCTTCTGTGAATTCTTCGACGGCGTAGGGGTGCATGGAGAAATCAGATTAGAGCGCAAAATGCCCTTACGGGTGGACGCTTGAAGCACCCGCAACGACACTGCGAAGTACAGCGTCTCTGGCCTCTTCGGCCACTCCAGCCACGGCCGTCAAATGGTGCATCCGAGACAGTTGTTCACAGAGGTCTGCCACTTGTTTGGCGTTTCGAACAAAGTCCCCCGGGGAGGTTTGGCCGATTTCTGCATCAGCCAAATCAAGCACAACGCTGAGTGATGATCCTCTCGCCCAGGCAGTAATAGTTGTTGCGAATTTGCCATCTGGTTCTTTGGCGTGAGGAACTTTGTAGCGTTCTTCTACTTCTCGAATAAACGCGTTGGTTGTCTGAATTTCATAGAGGCGGTCGGTAATGTTCGCTCTACGTTCACTGCCAAGTCGATCGTTAAGGTTCTTCTTCTTTGTCGTAACGTGCTTTCCCGCGTGAGGCGCTCTTGTCGAACGCTTTGATTCAAAAACAAAACAAGAAAGCAGTCCGGCGAGTTGGGCGGGTTCTAGATCTTCAAACACACCGGTTGCGATTGATTCTGCAATGAGCAAGTCGCACTCGTGATAAATAGATCTGAGCAGCTGACCCTGCTGGTTGAGTTTCCAGCCTTCGGCGTAGCCAAGTTCTTCTAATACCTTGTGGCGAGCAACCATCTGATCACCTAGTGGCCTTTTTGAAGGCGTGGCACGGTGATCAGTTTCAAATTGAGCGTATGAACGCTGCACAACTTCGAGTGCTGTTTCGAACTCAAAGTGATTAATGAGGTTCGCAGTGAAGTTATACGTTGGTCTAAAAGATGAGTGCAGCTCTGACGGCGGAGCTAACGCCACTCGCCCAACGTCATGGAATTCAACTTCATTGGTGAAGCAAACAATTGCGTGACCTTCATCATCGAGTCCACGGCGTCCAGCTCGCCCTGTCATCTGTGAATATTCACCACTCGTGAGAAACTTTCTTCCAGAGTCTGAGTACTTAGTAAAGCGCTCCAGAGCAACTGATCTGGCTGGCATGTTTACTCCCAATGCCAACGTTTCAGTTGCAAAGACCACTGCCAAGAGATTCTGCTCGAAGCACTTTTCAACAATCTCTCTAAATGCTGGAACCATGCCTGCGTGGTGTGCGCTAAGTCCTCGACGAAGACAGTCAATGAACTCGTTGTATTCGAGTGCCTTGAGGTCGTCTTCGCTGAAGTTCTGCAGGCGCTCTCTGGCGATTTCTTCAATTTCTCGGCGTTCATCTGGTGTCGTGAACAGAAGTCCATCTCGGCGACATTGATTTACAGCGTCATCACACGCTGCTCTAGAAAAAATGAAAACAATTACCGGAAGTAGGTCTTCTCGCTCAAGTGCCTGGAGCAACTCACTTCTACGAGGTGGTCTAAATGGTGGTGGCGGCGCGCTGGACTTGGGGCCCTTCCACTTTGGTCCCGGACGAAATCGTCTGGTCGACTTCATCATGTTGTCGATCTTTCGAGCTTCGTCAGAAAGTCGACCTTCGTGCAGAAGATCAACAATCTCTGGGGCAGGTGCTCCACGCTTAACAATGGCAATGTGATTGTGAAGCTGGATTGGCCTCGTCTTTTCAATAATGACTGATGTGGGCCCTCTAACGGCTTCAAACCATTTGCCTACAAAATCAGCATTACCAATAGTCGCCGAGAGAGCGACGAATCGAACTGCTGATGGGGTCAAGATAATTACTTCTTCCCATACTCCCCC
>CAINVQ010000097.1 GCA_903854175.1 uncultured Actinomycetes bacterium
AACTACGAAGTGTGCGGTAGAGGTAATACGTTCCACCAACCGGGCGACCTGGCTCCATACCGGCGTAGCGAGAAACTGCTTCATTTGCAGCCAGTCGCATTGCTTCAGCATCATTATCAGTTAGAGCCTTTAGAAGTAGATCTGAAAGCTCCTGTGCGGTCATTGATGGCTGACCGCCTCCACCGTGGCCTTGCTGGCCGCCTTGGCCTTGGGTCCCAGCGCCACCTTGAACGCCTTCGGCTTCTTTTGATTCTTCATCAGCATTTCCATTTATGGCATCTTCAGCGTTTTGCCATGAACGTGTTGAAAAGAAAACATCAAATGCAGTGTTGAACACCGGGAAGTGATCGCCATCTTTTACGAGAGTCGCGCCTAGCGAACTCTTCATTTCAGTTCTGTCTCCCATGTTGATAACTTCAAGCGCACGTGCAGCATCAACGTGCTCACTCATGGACACCGGAATTCCGGCGGCACGCAGTTCGGCGATGAAATCGCCGAGAAGATCAAGCAACAGGCTTCGAGCGACCGAGGAGTTCTTTGGTTGCTCGCTCAATATCTGACTGATACTTAAGAAGAATGGTCAAGGTTTCTGCCGCATCCTTGTCTCCAATTTCCTTACGACCTAGAACTACAAGAGTTCGAGCCCAGTCGAGTGTTTCAGAAACTGAAGGGGCCTTCTTGAGATCAAGTGCTCTAAGACTGCGAACAACTTGTGCAATCTGAGTAGCGAGTGTCTCGGTGATGCCAGGAACTCTCGAAAGAATGATGTCACGCTCACGCTCAATTTCAGGGTAGCCAACGTATAAGTACAGACAACGACGCTTCAAGGCTTCAGAAAGTTCGCGAGTGTTGTTTGATGTCAAGAACACCATTGGAATTTGCTTGGCTTTAACGGTGCCCAGTTCTGGAATTGAAACTTGGTACTCAGAAAGAATTTCTAGAAGAAGCGCTTCTGTTTCAAGCTCGACTCGGTCGATTTCGTCAATCAACAACACCACTGGATCTTCAGCAGAAATCGCTTCAAGTAGCGGACGAGTTAGAAGGAACTCTTCGGCGAAGATGTCTTCTTCGAGATGCTTCCAGTCTTCAGCACCAGATCCTTCTGGACGCCCGGCCTGAATGCGAAGTAGCTGCTTTCGGTAGTTCCACTCGTAGAGGGCTTTTGACTCATCAAGACCTTCGTAACACTGAAGACGAATTAGTCGAGCACCGATTGATTTTGCAACAGCCTGAGCGAGTGCAGTCTTACCGGTTCCCGCTGGTCCCTCAACGAGTACTGGCTTGGCGAGGCGGTCGGCCAAGAATGCAACTGATGCAATTGATTCGTTACTTAAGTAGTCATTCTCAGCAAGTCGTGTTGTGACGTCTTGTGGAGACGAGAAGCGTGGTGGTGGAACACTGTCGAGACCCAAACGTTGGGCTAGTTCTTCGCGGGGGTCGAGAGTACTCATGTAATCCTTTATTAGAAATGTTGTTAGTTCAATGTAGTTGAGCGTTTAGCCCTGGCGAAGTAACACCAGATCATCACGGTGAATTAGCACGTCATCACCGTCATTAAAGCCCTCTGAGGAAACACGGACAAGTCCCTTGGCAACAACTATGCCATCTGGTCCCTTGATCTCAACAGCATCACCGTCGACGAAGTTCCCTTCGTGACTAGTAACACCAACACGAAGCAAACTTCTGCCGTCACTTACGAGAGCCTTTAGCGCGCCTTCATTGATTGACACTGACCCATTGCTTGCAATCGCGAATGCAATCCATGATTTACGAGCAGAGAGTCTTTCCGCGCGTGGGTGGAATGTTGTTCCAAATCCTGGGGTCGCGTGTAGGGCCTGGCTAAGAGCAGACTCACTACGAGCAGGAGCAATCACTGTTGTGATGCCTGACCACGTAGCCATGCGAGCAGCAGCGAGCTTTGAAGACATGCCGCCACTTCCTACAGCCGAGTGACTTGCACCAGCGAGATTCATTAGATCAGCGTCAATGGCATTGACTTCTTCAATCAATGTCGCACTTGGATCAATTCTTGGATCAGCGGTGAGCAGTCCATCAGTGTCGGTAAGTAGAACTAAGTGTGTAGCCCCAATGAGGTTTGCTACGAGTGCCGCCAAGCGGTCATTGTCACCAAAGCGAATTTCTTCATCAGCAACTGCGTCATTTTCATTGACTACGGCAACAACACCAAGCGAGCTAAGAGATTCGAGTGTGCCGCGAGCGTGAAGATACTGACCACGGTGTGAGAAGTCGAGCGGAGCTAACAGCACTTGACCAACTGCTGTATGAAATTCAGCAAAGGCATTTCGCCATGCGTGCATCAGCAGTGGCTGTCCAACCGCAGATACTGCTTGCAGCGTCAGGGCGTCAGTTGGGCGAGCTTATCCTTGAACAACTTCTGCCCATCCAGCAGTAATGGCACCAGAAGTTACAACAACGATGTTCCAGCCTTCAGAGCGAAGCTTTACAACATCACTGGCAATGCCTACGAGCACTGAATAGTCCACACCACCTGATGCGTCAGTAACCGACGTTGTTCCTATCTTTACAACAGCACTATTCGTCGTCATCACTGTCACCTAAATCAAGTCTGCCGTGTCGAGCTAATCGTTCACGTCGAGTCGTACGGTGATGTTCACCGCGGTCAAGACCTGCACCACCTGCATCACGCCACCACTCAAAAGATAGTTGGCCAATATTGACAATGTCGCCTTCTCGTACACCCGCACGAGTAAGCATGCGATCAACTCCGAGGTCTTTCAGACGACGGACAATTTCAGCCAGGGCTTCATCATTAGTGAGGTCTTGGAATCGAACTGCTCGAGCAGCGGCTCTTCCAATAATGACCCACGAGTTGTCAGCTAGTTTTTCAACTTTGATCTCTTCAGAAACTGGCTTATGGATGACAACTTCGTGTTCAGAAGCCTGAGCTTCTTCGTGGCGAACTTGTACAACGAGACCAGCTAATTCAGAAACGAGTTTGTCAATACCTTCACCCGTTACAGATGAAATTGTCAGTGTGTCAGGGATCTCGTTGTAGGCAACGTCACCCTTTGAGCCAACAATGACGCGTGGACGCTCAAGGAGATCACCCATGTAATCGCCTAGTTCTCGAAGCAAGATGTCGAGCTGTTCTTGAGGACCGAGTGGAGCGAGTTCTGAAAGGTCGAGAAGTACGCACAGCACGCGAGCACGCTCGACGTGGCGTAGGAAATCATGACCAAGTCCGCGACCTTCGGCGGCCCCTTCAATAAGTCCTGGGATGTCTGCCATTACGAATTCAGTTGCGTCGTCAGGACGGCCGCTTCTCGTTCCGACTCGAACAACTCCGAGGTTTGGAACGAGTGTTGTAAATGGATAGTCGGCAATTTTTGGACGAGCTGCAGAGACGCGAGAGATAAGTGTTGACTTTCCAACGTTAGGAAAACCAATCAGTGCAACATCAGCTTGTAATTTGAGCTCGAGGTTGTACCACGCTTCTTGACCAAACTCTCCTTGTTCAGCGAATGCTGGAGCGCGACGGTTATTTGAAAGGAAGCGGTTGTTACCAGCACCGCCAAGGCCGCCTTCAGCAGCAAGCCACTTGTCACCGGGGCCATCTAAGTCTGCGAGCAAGACACCATCTTGTGAATAAATCATTGTGCCGATTGGAACTGTGACAACTACGTCCTTGCCGCTTGAACCATGCTGGCGCTTTGAGGTGCCGTTCTGTCCATCGGTTGCTCTACGAAATGGGTGGTCTCGAAATCCAAGTAGTGACGCCTGGTTGTGGTCAGCTATGACCCAGACGCTGCCGCCTCTTCCGCCATCACCACCATCTGGTCCACCCTTAGAAACGTGAGCTTCACGGCGAAACGAGACGCAGCCGGCCCCACCGTCGCCAGCTTTGGCGTGGAGTTGAGCGGAATCTACGAAGGAGGACACCCCTCTATCCTACGGGGCTTAGCCAAGACGACTTTTTATTCGACTAATTCACGCACTGCGTCAAGGAAGATGGCGTCATGTTGCAGCACTTGCACGCGAGTTGTTGCAGGACACATGAGCGCCATGTTGTGAAATGGCGTGATGAGAACGCCGCGATTGATGCCGTAGAGATGCAAATAGTCCTCCAGCAGAGGGTCCGAGGACTTTAGTGACTCCCCACCACTTCTTGGAGCTGGATTAGCGAAACGGTACTCACAGCGTGCGCCGAGTTGGCTAATTGACCATGGCAAGTTGTAACCATCAATTGTTGACTGCACTCCTGAAGCAAACAGTGTCGCGAGCTCCTCCATGGGACCAAAAACGTCATCAGTGAGAACCTCACCGAGCACTGCGCGCATTGCGGCGAAACTCATTGCATTTCCAGCAAGAGTGCCACCAACTCCTCCGACGTCAATAATGTCGACGCCTTCATCAACTGCACCAAGCACACGGTTCGATAATTCTTCACTAAGCCCGTACGCACCGCACGGCACCCCACCACCGAGAGACTTACCAATTGTGATGGCGTCAGGCTTCAAATTAAATCGCTTCGTAG
>CAINVQ010000098.1 GCA_903854175.1 uncultured Actinomycetes bacterium
AAATGCCTTCAGGGCTGGTGTGAATCCCATTGAATACAGCACGCCAACATTCATTGCATAAAGGAACCCAGCAGCTCCGCCCAAGAAACCACCGATAACGAACGTCATGGCAATTGTTTTGTCTATGTCCACACCCATTAGGGATGCTGTTTCTGAGTCCTGTGCAACTGAACGAATGCTTCTGCCCAGTTTTGTTTTGTTTACGAGTCGGTCAACAATTATGAGCATTATTCCAGCGGAAATAAAAATAATGATGTTGTACATTTGCACTGTCGCGCCAAAAATGGTGAATACAGTGTGATTCTCGTACGGCTGGGTGATTCCCCTACCGATTCGTCCGAATTCTTTCGCCGCAATGTTAAGTAAGAAATATGAAGCGCCAATTGCGCTAATGAGATATGCAATCTTTGGTGCTTTTCGAATACGTAGCGGTCTATAAGCAACTCGCTCAAGCACCACTGCAAAGAATGATCCGGTGAGACCACCTGCAAGGATGCCAACGACTATGAGGAGTATTGATGTGATTCCTGATGGCGATGAATCACCAATGAGGTAGTTAAGTGTGAAATAACCGGCAAAAGCGCCCGTCATAAAAATCTCAGAGTGGGCAAAGTTGATTAAACGGAGTACTCCATAGACCATTGTGTAACCAATGGCGACCATTGCGTAAATGATTCCTGATCCGATTCCGCCAATTAAAAGACCCCAGAATTCGAGACGTAGAGCATGAAAATGTGCAGTGAAGTAATTGAGAAAACCGTGCAATTCATGCCCTTTCTTAGGTAATAGAAATCCTAATTGAAATGAGAATGCGCTGGGATTTCCCCAGCGCATTCTCAATCAAATCTTTAAATACTTAGTAGCAAGAGTGAGCTGTTGGCAGCTTCTTTCCAGTTACCTTGTAGATAGCAATGTTGCCCTTACCAGTACCGACAAGGTTTCCGTTTGCCTGGAACTGAATCTTTCCAGTTACACCAGACCATGAGCCAGAGTGCAAGTAAGAAATAATTGCAGGACGGATTGCAGATACTCCACCAGTTAGTGAAATCTTCTGGAGAGCAGCAACGAGGATGTTTCCAGCGTCATATGCCTGAGCGTCGTACAGTGCAGCAGCTGGCTCAATGCCAGTCAACTTCTTGTATTGCTTAGCAAGTGTGCCAGTCAAGTTACCTGTTGAACCACAGTTTGCTGCACTCAAGTAAGCACCAAGAGCAGCGCTCTTAGGAGTGGTTGTCTTCAACAAAGCAGCATCGTATGATCCGTCACCTGACATAACAGTTCCCTTGTAACCGGCACTCTTAAGTGCAGGAAGAAGGTTTGCAAAGTCACATGCATAGCCACCATAGAAAACAGCGTCTGGCTTAGATGTCTTGATCTTCGTAGCTGCAGCTGCGAACTCACTTACAGATGCAACGCCACCTGAGCAGCTTGAAGTCTGTGGAAGCGAGTCTGTAGTTACAGTTGCTCCTGCAGCCTTTGCAGCACCAGCAACAACACCAGCGATACCTGCACCGTAGAATGAACCGTCACTAATTACAGAAACTGACTTTGCACCCTTGGTCTTTACGAGGAAGTTTGCATCGGTAGTTCCCTGAACGTCGTCACCATAAACCATGCGGAAGAAGTTGTTCTTACCAGTTGCAATTGTCACAGCAGTAGCTGATGGAGTAATTGCAGCAATGTGTGCGTTGGTCCAGTAAGGCATAGAAGCGTGTGTTGCACCAGAGAATGCTGCTCCTACAACTGCAACAAGGTTTGGAATTGCAACTTCAGCTTGAGCTTGTGCTGGTGCCAATGTTGGGTCACCCTGGTCGTCGTATGACTTAACTTTCAAAGTAAACGGAAGCTTTCCAGTTGCGTTCGCATTGTTAATCGCAAGGTTTAGTCCACCGAGCTCGTTTAGTCCGTATTGAGATGCAGATCCAGTCAATGGTCCTTGGTATCCAATTACATACACTGGCTTAGCTGCTGCGCTAGATACTGATGAAAGACCGACTACCGGTACCCCAACAAGCAAAAGTGCACCAGTTGCCAAAGCTGCAACAGACTTATTCAAACGAATCTTCATTGTTCGTTCCCCTAACTTTCATTTAGAACTCGCGTTCAACACGGAACATATATCGATCTGTGGTTACTGGCATGAATTCCTGGTCAATTTGACCTTGAGGAACTCTACATCACAACGTATTCACAGGAAAAATCAGAAAATACGAACAGGTGTTTGATTTATGGCTGAATCTACGATAACCTACGAACATCTGTTCGTCCTAGGAGGACCCAATGGCTGAAGTATTAACCCCAGTTCGTAGACAAATACTCGAATTCATCGCTACCTGTCAGCGTGAACGCAACTTTCCACCAACTATCCGCGAAATTGGCACACACGTTAGCTTGGCCCCCGCCACAGTCCACACCCACATCAATGTCCTAAAAGAAGGTGGGTTCCTCGTAAGCAATCCCCAGCAGCCTCGAACTTTGATTGTTCGACTTGATGCTGAGAACCCAATGCCCGACCAGCACATTCGTCATATTCCATTTGTAGGTGACGTAGCTGCTGGTACTGGAGTACTGGCCGCTGAAAATACTCACGAACTCATGTCGATTCCAGAACAATTCGCTGGACGTGGAGACAGCTTTGTTTTGCAGGTACGAGGTGAATCAATGATTGACGCTGGAATTCTTCCAGGTGACTTCATAGTTGTTCAGCGTCAACAGACGGCTAACAAGGGTGAAATAGTTGTTGCAGGTATCCCAGGAGACGAAGCAACCGTCAAGCGTTACTTCCCACAGGGTTCAAGAACAGTACTTAAGCCTGAGAACAGCTCAATGGAGCCTATGGAATTCGACTCAAGCGATGTTGCAGTATTTGGACGAGTTATTTCAGTACTTCGTAATTACTAATTACTAAGCCACTCATCTAATACACGAGCGTATTCATCAAGCTCACTCAACGTAACGAACTCATCACTTCGATGAGCCAGTAGTGGATCACCTGCTCCAAAGTTTGTGGCAGGTATCCCCAACTCGGTGAACGTTGCGACATCAGTCCATCCAAGTTTTCCGCGAACAGCAACGCCCGTTAACGCGACTAAAGAAGTAAGTCTCGGATTGGTGAGTGAAGGTGTCGCGCTTGGCGCTGCATCAAGAACCTGAACAACATCACCTTCTTCGATTGATGATCCAAGGAGTTCCTTAATTGCATCGAGCGCTCCTTGCGCGTTTCTGTCAGGTGCAAATCTGTGGTTAACGGTGAGAGTGGTTTCGTCTGGAACCACGTTTGGAGCTATTCCTCCATTTACGCCAACAACTTGCATCTGTTCGATATACGTTGCACCATCAATGACAACTTCTCTTGGAGTGAACGCTGCAATCTTTGAAATTACTTCTCCAGCGCGGTGCACCGCGTTGCGACCAGTAAATGGCCGAGCAGTGTGAGCACGAACACCCTTCAGCTGAATTTCAATTCGAAGACTCCCCTGGCACCCAGCCTCGACACCTCCATCTGAGGGCTCTCCGAGAATTGCAACATCGGCCTTTAATAACTCCGGATTCGCGGCAGTTATTTCATGTAGGCCGGATTCACTTCGAGCAATCTCTTCTTTGGCATAAAAGACCCATGTGATCTCAGTGGCCCGTGGCTTCTTCGACATAGCAAGCTCTAACATCACAGCAATTGAGCCTTTCATGTCACATGAGCCAACTCCATGTAGAACATCGCCAACAATCTTTGCCTCGCTGGCATCGCCAGGGACCGTGTCTATGTGACCAGCTACCAGAACTCGCTCAGAGTGGCCTCCAATGGTCCTTGCAACCACATTGTCGCCAATTCGAGTTACTTCTAGTGCTTGGTTAGTAGACAGCAGGGCTTCAATATGGTTTGCGATTGCAGCTTCGTTTCGACTGACGGAAGCAATCGAAACAAGTGAGAGAGTGTCCTCTAATCGACTCACGTTGCGACACCATGGTCGCGAAGAATGTCATTAAGCGCAACTTTGTTGTGACGCTCCCCTTCGCTCATTCTCTTGATAATAAGAACACATGGCAAGTAGAACTCTCCACCTGGGTACTCGCGCTTGCGGCTAGCACTAACTGCAACGCAGTAATCAGGCACGTACCCACGAGATACTTCTTCTCCAGTTTCGGCGTCAATGACTGGAATTGAAGGATTAAGAATTGTTCCAGCGCCGAGCACTGATCCTTTACCTACTCGCGCGCCTTCAACAATCATGCAGCGACTACCAATAAATGCATCGTCTTCAATTACAACGGGAACTGCATTAGCTGGCTCTAACACGCCACCAATGCCAACACCACCAGCGAGGTGAACGTTTGATCCAATTTGTGCGCAGCTACCAACTGTGGCCCACGTGTCAACCATCGTTCCTGGGCCTACCCAAGCTCCAATGTTTACGTAGCTAGGCATCAAAATGACACCCGGGCTTAAGAAACTTCCGCGACGGGCAGATGCTCCAGGAACCACTCGAACACCACGACGTTCATAGTCCGTCTTTAGCTCTAACTTGTCCAAAAATTCGAATGGGCCGACTTCTGCCTTTTCCAGTCCACGAAGACGGAATAAAAGAAGGATTGCCTTTTTTACCCATTCGTGAACAACAACTTCATTCTTGTCATTGATCTCAGCAACTCGAAGTTGTCCGTCGTCGAGCTTTGCAATAACAAGCTCCACATCCCTTCGCGCCTCAAGGTTTTGCGGAGTCATGTCTCCGATTTGGCTGTACCACTTTTCGATGTTGGATTCGAGCGAACTCATCATCCCATCGTACTTGTGCAGGTCTTAACCCTTGGTCAATCTAGAAGCAGCTAGCGCTAAACGTTCATTTGGCTGGACAACTGCGATACGAGCAAATGGTGCTCCACTCTCGCCGTAGAGATCGCCAGGACCAACAATGAGACCAGAAGTTTCAGCCAGTAGAGCTGCCAGTTCCCATCCGTCGAGTCCTTCTTTCGAGCACCATAGGTAGAACGAGCCTTCTGGGACTGGAGCAGTGACGCCGAACGCCTCGAGCGCTTCAGACATCATCTCAAGTCGAGACAGGTAGATCTTTCTCTGCACTTCAACGTGCGCATCGTCACGGTATGCAGCGGCAACTGCTGACTGCACAGGACCTGGAACCATGAACCCGGCGTGCTGGCGAACTGAGCGAAGAAAGGCAACTACTTCGGGGTCACCTGCATAAAAGCCAGCTCGAACGCCCGCGAGGTTTGATCTCTTTGAAATTGAGTGAACGGCTAAAACACCATCAATTCCATGTTCAAGAATTGAGCGTGGTTTTCCCTGCCACGTAAATTCGGCGTAACACTCATCGCTTGCAACGAGAACGCCGTTCTTTCTTCCCCACGCTGCAACAGCTTCTAGGTCATCAAGAAATCCAGTTGGATTAGATGGTGAATTAGACCAAAGTACTAGTGCGCGAGAGATGTCAGATGAGTTAATTGAACTGAGGTCAAGTTTCCCATTCACCATCGCAACTGGAACAGAACGAAGCCCAGCGAGCGTGGCACCCATGGCGTACGTCGGATAACTAATCGCAGGAAAGAGCACAGTGTCACGTTCTGGATTCTTTAAGTGCAAATAGCCAGCCAGTGTTCCAACAAACTCTTTTGTCCCCACACAGGCAGCCAAATTATCAATGCTTACGTCTACATTGAATCGTCTCTTCATCCACTCAGCAGCAGCTGATCGAAATTCTGGAGATCCTGCAGAAGTTGGGTAGCCACGCGCACCAGTTGCTCGAGCAAGCTCATCAATTGCGCCTTGGAATGGTTCGTCTACAGGAGTTCCAATCGAGCAATCTATTGCCCCACCTTCAAAGCGCTCGGCGGCTTTTTTTAGAACATCGAGACGGTCATACGGGTATGGCGGTGGGGTAAAACTCATTTGGCAACTCTCCACTCGGCGAATCTGGACGCTCCTACAGTGTCCAAAACTACATGCAAGACAACTGCTTCATCGGTAATGGTCATATCAATGACTTCACCTTCTCGGTGGGCCATAGCGAGCAGGTCACCTCTATCTAGAGGAAGATGCAGAGTCATTACACGGTCTTCAGAACGAATTCGGTCAGCAATTGTTGCAATCACCTCATCGAGGTTTTCGCCAGTTTTTGCAGAAACCCAAACACTCCCCTCGAACAGTGCTGAGAGTCTCTTGGCCTGCGCATCAGATACATCGGCTTTATTGAACACCAGAAGTTCTGGAACGTGGTCGGCTTCAATTTCTTTCAACACTTCTCGAACTGCAGCTATTTGAAGTTCCGCATCATCAGACGCTCCGTCAACAACGTGGACCAAGAGGTCAGCTTGTTGCACCGACTTCAAAGTACTCATGAACGCCTGAATGAGTCCGTGCGGAAGATTTGAGATAAATCCCACAGTGTCAGTGAAGAGAACTGTTTCTCCACCAGGCAGCTGACGCTGGCGCGTGCGTGGGTCAAGTGTTGCAAAGAGTCGGTCTTCAGCTACTACGTCTGCGTCAGTAAGTGCATTTAGCATCGAGGATTTACCGGCATTGGTGTAGCCAACCAGTGTCACTTCACGGTGACGACCACGGTCTCTGCCCTGGCGCTGGATATCTCTGGTGCGATCAATTTGCTTTAGCTCACGTCCAATTGCATGAATGCGGTGAATGAGACGGCGACGGTCAACCTCTAGTTGGGTTTCTCCAGGTCCTCTCGTTCCAATTCCACCAGCCTGCTGTGAAAGTGATCCGCCAGCTCTGCGAAGTCGTGGAAGTCGGTACTGCAACAACGCAAGCTCAACTTGGGCCTTACCCTCAGGAGTGCGCGCGTTCTGGGCAAAGATGTCAAGAATTACTGCTGTACGGTCAATTGCAGTTCGCCCGAGAATCTTTTCAAGGTTTCTTTGCTGTGCCGGAGAAAGGTTGTGCTCGAAGACAACCGTGTCTGAATCAACGGCAAGACATATTTCTCTTAGTTCTTGAACTTTTCCTGATCCTAGAAATGTTGCA
>CAINVQ010000099.1 GCA_903854175.1 uncultured Actinomycetes bacterium
CGGCAGTATTTTGCTAAAAGATCTCACCGGTCTCCAGGGGCCAGCTCCAGTTCTTGCGGCACTCTTCACTGTCTTGATGATGGCTTCAGTAGGGCTACCAGGACTCGCAGGGTTTGTTGGAGAGTTCCTAATTCTTCTTGGAACATTTGGTACCCATGCTTGGTGGGGAGTCTTCGCTTCACTCGGTGTTATCACTGCGGCTCTGTATCTGCTCTGGCTCTACCAGCGTGTATTTCATGGTGAAGCAGTTGGTGACAACGCGGCAATTACTGATGCCACCCAACACGAACGTTTGGTTCTGGCACCAATCATTTTGCTTGTCGTACTAATCGGTGTGTACCCACACATTGCGCTTGAGAAAATTACGCCTTCTGTGCAGCAGATCATCGAGCACGTAGCGCCTACGGGAGTATCCAAGTGAAAATAGCGATTCCAACAATTCACTACCTAGCAATTCTGCCGGCAATTCTTTTGCTCGTGAGCTCGATTGGTCTACTTTTTGCAACTGCACTACTTGGTAGCAAGATAAGCACCAAAGTTGCATCAGCAGTAACAAGCCTCACTGGTGCTGCAGTGCTCGTAGTTACATTTATTCAGTGGTCACACGTAGCTAAACACGGTGCCAGCACGACTATTGCTAATGCAATCGTGCTCGATGGATTCTCAGTAGTTGCCACGGGGATAATTGCGATTGGTCTCATAATGTCGACCTTCGTTGCGCACGACTGGTCTATTCGCGAAAAACTCACTGGCGCTGAATTCCACATGCTGGCGCTGGCGTCTACGTGCGGTGCAGTACTTATGACGCAGGCGAATGACCTAGTTGTTATTTTCTTGGGACTGGAAATACTTTCAATCGGTCTCTACGTACTTGTTGCCTATGACCGTCACCGCGCCAAAGGACAAGAAGCTGCACTTAAGTATTTCCTGCTTGGTGGTTTTGCGTCAGCACTCTTCATCTACGGTGCTGCGCTGGTCTACGGAGCTACTGGGACAACAAACCTTTCTTCAATCTCGTATTTCTTAGGATCAAACATTCTTCTGCACCCCGGTCTTCTGTACGCCGGTGGCGGACTGCTTCTCGTTGGTTTTGCCTTCAAGGTGGCGGCTGTTCCATTCCACCTCTGGTCACCAGATGTCTATGAAGGTGCTCCGTCACCAGTAACTGGATTCATGGCGAGCATTGTAAAAGTTGGAGCCTTCGCTGCATTCTTGCGAGTGATGATTTCAGCTCTCGGTACGCAACTCGATACGTGGCGACCAATCCTGTGGGTCCTCATTGCCTTCTCTGCCGTTCTCGGTGCTTCGGTTGGACTCTTACAGCGAAACGTTAAGCGCATGCTTGCGTACTCATCTATCAACCACACTGCGTTCATTCTTCTTGGAGTTTGGTCGGGGACTATTCGTGGAACCGCCGGAGCATTGTTCTACTTAATGGCCTACGTGCCAGTCGTCATTGGCTCATTCGCCGTGGTTTCTCTCGTGGGTGGACTCGGAGATGAAAATCACGATGTCTCGGTGTATAAGGGACTTGGAACTGTTCAGTACAAGGGGCTCGCGCGTCGTCAACCTCTACTGGCTGGCGCGTTTGTCATTCTGCTCTTGTCACAACTTGGTGCACCAGGAACCACTGGTTTCTACGCAAAATTTGCTGTGCTCGAAGCGGCCATTGAACAGCACGGACCAATCATTTCTCTGATTGCAATCGTGAGCGCCGCAATTGCAGCATTCTTCTATCTTCGCTGGTGCCTCGTAATGTTTTCTTCAGACGAAGCATCTACGTCACGTGTAGCAGTTCCTAGGGCCAGTGCAGTTGTGATCTTTTTCGCAGTTGCGGTGACTTTGGTGTTTGGTATCTGGCCAGGACCACTTGCGTCTCTTGCCCAGCACGCTGGACTACTATTCACTCCGTGAGTCGAATAGCTGTAGCTACGTGTAGCGATTTAACAATCGATGTAGATACTCCTCAAACCCTTAGCGCACTACGCAACGCTGGTATCGAGACGGACTTCTGTGTTTGGGATGATCCGAGCGTTGACTGGGATAGTTACGACCTCACCGTTCTTCGATCAACGTGGGACTACGCGCCGCGTCGAAATGAATTTCTTCAATGGGCGCGGTCGGTTCCTCGGTTACTAAATCCATACGAAGTTGTCGAATACTCAACTGATAAGCACTACCTCGCTGATATTGAAAAGAACGGTTTTCGGATTATTCCGTCAACCTTCTGCGATGTTGGCAACACTCCGGTTTTTCCAGATGGCAACTTTATAGTTAAGCCTTGCGTTGGAGCTGGATCAATCGGTGCTGACAAGTTCACTGCAGTCGAACATGATCGAGCTCGCCAGCATGTTGGCGCCCTTCATGCACAAGGTAGAGACGTACTTATTCAGCCCTACATTGAGTCAATTGACACACTTGGCGAACGTGCGCTGGTGTTTATTGACGGTGAATTTTCACACGCCATGACTAAGGGCGCCATGTTGAACGTGGAGCCCGATGATCGTGACATGATTTTTCGACGGGAGCAGATGTCACTTGCTGAGGGAGAGCCTGATGCAGTGGAACTTGCGAAAGACGTACTTTCACGTTTGGGGTTTTCAGACTTACTGTACGCACGTGTTGATCTTGTTCTAGCGCCACAGGGATGGTCATTAATGGAACTTGAATTGGTAGAGCCATCACTCTTTATTACGTTTAAACCTGAAGCAGCAAACCAGCTCGCCCAAGCAGTACTGCGGCGTCTTAGCTAGATACTTCTTTGCTCGCTTGCTCAGCGGCGTCAAGAACTTCTTGCGGCACCACAGTTCCAGGGCGATTTGTTGGATCATCTTTTAGGAATCTTCCAAGGACGGGAATCTCGGTAAGTGATTCTGCACGCAGCACCGCCGCCACAACCGGTACGAAGCTTTCAATAGCGGGGTAGACCAAGTGACGAGGAAACCAACTGGGTTGATACTTCGCATTAAATGTCCAGAGTGATTCAATCGGGAGTATTCCAGAAAGACGCTTCAGCGCCCAGCGCTCTACGCGGGTGAATGTTCCTTCGCCACGTTCACCGTCGAGCACTGAGCGAAAGGCCGCAAAGTTAAGACTCAGTCCCTTTGCTCCTTGTTCACGTAAGTGAGTAATCGTTGCGCAAAGTGCAAAGTCAATAAGTCCGTTGGGATGGTCTCCTGGGTCTCGGCGCATGATGTCTAGTGAGTACCCATTGATTGCAGGGGAAGGAACGAACTGACAAAGCGCTACTGGCACGCCCGCAGAATCGTGAACCATAGTCAGCAATAAACCCTTGTCTTTAGGATCAAACAGTCGTCCGAGCATCATTGAGAAACCTCGTTCGCCTTCTCCTCGGCGCAGCATCGCAATCATTTCCAAGATGTCGGGTACTCGCTTTGGTTCAATATGCGCTGGATCAATGAATTCAACTGTGTAACCATGTTTGGCAAGTCGGGTACAGGCTTGGCGAAGGCCCTTCATCTTGCCGCCTTCGAGTGAGAACTTTTGAACGTCGACAATTGCTTCGTCGCCTAAGTACAGAGCGTGCATTCCTGCTGCACGGTAGACAGAAAGCCACTGTTCGCTCGCGGCCATGACACCTATTGTCCAACCCCTCGTTTCCGCAAATGTTCTAAATGCGCTGAACACTTCGCTGCGCTCTGCGCCTGGACCAATTGGGTCAGGAGAAATTAGCGCGACCCCTCCATAAACGGCGTAGGCAACTAGTGAGTCACGAAAGAAGAAGAACTGCTTGTCATCTCGAAGTGCGAAGTAATCAAGTGTTCCTCGACCATGGCGTTTGACAATATCTCTTGCTCTTAGCTCAGCTAGTCGACGTTCTGTGCTGGAGCTGTGATTCGACAGTCTGCGATCGACTACCGGACGTGTAATTAGATACAGAGCAGAGATGAGCAGGGCTGATCCAATGGCGAGCAGCACGGGGTTGATGAAGTCTCCAGTGCCATCAGGTAGTGCAATGTTGGAGGCGCCAACGAGTCGCTCAAAACATGCAACTATCAGTACACCAAATGAAGGTAGGTGGTGGCGAGCTGGGGACGCTTCAAGCCCAAGAGTTGTTGCGAGCACCGCAACAACAGCGATTAGTGCTAAACGTGAAAGAACATTCCACAGACTTCCTCGGTCAGTCGTTCCTTGGAAATGAGTTCTCTGGCTAATCAGGAATATGAGAAGTAGCGAAGCAACAAGTGCTGATGCCACATGTGTTCCACGTGCCATGTGGCTAACAATTGTTATGGCTAACGCGATAATTGAAAAGAACCAAGCACGGCGCTGACCGCGACGTAACCCTCGAGCGGTCATAATCATTGCCACACCAGCAATACCAGTTAGCGCTGCAGCGGACTGTGAAACACCAAGTGGGATCACAGATAAAAATGCGTGCAATTTGTGGTGAAGTGGCACTGAAGCTGTGACGGCAACATTAAGCAGTCCTACTGAGAATAGAAGTCCACTTGCTAGACGACGAATTGCCCGCTGCATACGCTGCGAAAGAAGTCGGTCAAGGGCGACGGGGAATGGCTGCCCGGATGGCCATGAGCCAATAATCGTCGTTGTTTCAGCGGGCGATGGCTGAACATTGGCTCCTCGCAGAATGCGCTCAAGTGATGTTCCACGTTTACGTGGGGACTCGCCTGAAACAAGTTGAATCTGAACTGTGCTCGCGGCTTCGATAACGACGTAGCTCCATCGTTCAACTGAAGAAAAGACTGGAGGAAGTCCCATGCGACCTCGACGTTCAACAATGACAGTTCGTGATGGACCAGGCGAAGCACTCATTCCTCGATCTAGAAATGCCAGTGCAGGTCGAGCGGCACCGCCAACAACAGCTCC
>CAINVQ010000100.1 GCA_903854175.1 uncultured Actinomycetes bacterium
AGGTCAGCCCCTCGCGCACTGAAGAGCGTAATTAACTCTTCACGTGTGAAGTCATATCCTGGCTCATAACCACGAAGAATCGCTGAGATTTCACTTGTCTTTGATTTGCTCGTTGGAAGAGCAGGTGGAGTTATGTCTGAGCCAGAGAACCAAGAGTCGTCACGAGCGAGTCCAGTGGCATCTGCGTGAGCAAGCACTTTTGTACGAACTTTTGAATCAAGGAATTCTTGCTTTTGATCAATGAAGTCTGGATAGACAGTAAGTCGAGGTGTTAGGTAGAAGCCCTTGGCGTCGCATTCACTAGCGAGTGCGTCAACAGCAGGCCAGGCACGTTCTGGATTTACGTGATCGGCTGTGACTGGAGAAATTCCACCAAAGTCATCGATCCCAAATGCCAGTAGACGAGTTGGGTCATCGCTCAAGTTAGGAGGCGCCTGAAGATGAATGTCACCAGGAAGTATTAATCGAGCAGCGGCAATGGTCCAATGGAATTCTTCATCACTTGCTGCAGGCTCATTTGCCATTGAAGTGCGTGGCTTAGGTAGGAAGTTCTGAACAATAACTTCCTGAATGTGTCCGTACTCTTCGTGAGCGAGGGCGATCGCTTCGAGAGTTTCAATACGATCTTTTCTGGTTTCACCAATACCAACTAGTAGTCCAGTGGTAAAAGGAATTTTCAACTGACCTGCAAAACGCATGGTGTTAAGTCGTCGCTGTGGTTCTTTGTCTGGAGCGAGTCGATGAGCTTCTAGTTCAGCGAGTGATTCGAGCATCATTCCCTGGGAAGCAGAAACTTCACGAAGTTGTTCAAGCTCAGAGTAATAAAGTGCACCAGCGTTAGCGTGTGGCAACAGTCCAGTTTCATCCAGAACCATTTTTGCGGCTGCTGCAACATAGTCAACGGTTGAATGGTAACCGCGTGCTGCTAGCCATTTTGCTGCTTCGTCATAACGAAGTTCAGGGCGCTCTCCGAGAGTAAAGAGGGCTTCAGTGCACCCAGCTTCTTTCCCTGCATTTGCTACTTCGAGAACTTCTTCAAGAGACATATACGGTGAAGCAACGTGTGCTGGAGCTTGTGCAAACGTGCAGTATCCGCAACGATCACGACAAAGTTTCGTTAAAGGTATAAAGACCTTTGGAGAATAGGTGACAACATAACCGTGACGTCTGCGAGCCTTAGTAAAGGCCTCACTAGCAAGATCATCAAGCGATTCATTGATCAGGTTACTGTTGTTAAACCCTCTAGTAATTGTCATGGAAGCATCCTAGAACTAAAGACCCAATAACGGCGATACTTCATTCAAGTCATCAACAATTAATTGAGAAACATGGCGTCCGCTGTCCTTCATGGCCCTAAAGTCGCTGGTCGCCTGAGCCATGTGCAAGTCATGGAAAGTTGTCTCTGGCGAAGAACCGGGGATCTGTATTGGCTTTGAACTGGGTCGCAAAATGATTTGAAGTGCAGCGATATTTTTAGGACCACCCTTATGAAGCTGTCCAGTTGAATGTAAATAACGAGGTCCGAAGTTGGCTGTAGTTGTTCCGTACTTTTCTTGAACCCTCGACTGAAGCGCACTCAGAGCAGGGGCAACACTCAAAGGTCCATAGACCTGCAATGTTCTGTATGTTGCAGCGCGAAAATCATGCTGCAACTCATCAACGTCAAGATCTTCTTGATTCCAAAGAACTTCATTCTCAAGAAATTTGAAAACTGAGGTTTTAGCTGCATCAACGTTTGGTTGGTTAAAAGGATCCACCCCAAGATGCCACGCAAGAAGCGATGCAACCAGGTGATAGTGCTGAATCTGAGATGGTGAATATTTCTTACTTTGTGAGGTAAATACTGGAATGAATCCTCGATCTTGCTTGCCTGTTGTCTCAGCAATTAATTGCTCCAGCCACATAGCCCCACCAGAGGTGACGGGGTCGGCAGTGAGTTCAAAGTATCCGTGTCCAAAATTGACATCAGCAGCGTGAATTGCTGCTTCTTCAACAGCATGTGCGACAACTTGCTCTGTTAAGTATGTACCGGCGAGTTCTTTGCGAAGTGATTCTGGGGTCCAGCCTGCATAGAGAGCAGGAATTAATCCAAATGGTGAGAGTGCAGAAAATCTTCCACCAGTATTTACATCACTATCAATAACCAGGCACTCAAGTTGCTTTCCTAAGCTCGAAAGATGAGTATCAGGGTCAGTGATGAGAACAAGGTCCTGAGCAAGCAACCCATTATCAAGTGCATAAGAAAGCAGACTCAACGTCTCAATCGAAGCGCCTGATTTCGAAGCAGCAATAACTGTTGCGTTCTCAAAATCAACATGGCTAATTGAGTCTGGGTTTGATGTATCCAGTACCTGAAGATTCTTTGAGCCAATTGCTTCAGCGAAAAATAGACCAGGCCCAGAGGACCCTCCAACACCGAGAAGAATTACTTTTTCATGTCGACGTGGAAGTTTCTTGTCTACATCATCGAGCCAGGCACCAAGATACTTCTCAGGGTGACGCAACCATCCCAGAGAGTGCTCCGCTGTAGATCCTTCAAAGAGAGATGCATCTCCATTCAAAACCTTTTGAATGATTTCCGAATTGGACACGCAGTTATCCGTTTACTTTGTCAGCAACTGTTTTCAGCAAATCGCCATAGGAATCAATAAAGCTCTGAACACCGTCAGCCTCGAGTTTGTCAGTCACATCACTTAGAGAAATGTCACTGGGTAGTTCATAAAGAAGTGAAGCAGTCTTTACAATGCTCGCTGCATTGAGAAGTAGTGATGTAGAAAAATCTCCGTGATCGAGAACCCCTTCAAGAGTCGGGTCAGGCATTGTGTTTACAGTTTCATTAGCAACGATTGAATCCACGTAGAGCAGGTCGTAGTAGGTGGGGTTCTTTGTAGAAGTTGAAGCCCAGAGAGGGCGCTGTACCTGAGCACCACTTGCAATAAGTGACTTTGCACGTGAACCATTGATTCTCTCTAGATACAACGCATACGCAGCAGCTACTTGAGCATTTGCAGCGGTTCCACGACGTGCATCGGCTTCAGGAAGGAGTGCATCAATTGCAGCATCGACTCTTGAAACAAAGAATGATGCGACGCTCGCAATTTTAGATAGGTCGTGACCATTTTTTTGAGCTAGCTCAATTCCGTCCATCCAAGCATCAAGTACTTCTGAATATCTTTTAGTTGAGAAGATGAGAGTGACGTTTACATTTATTCCAGCTCCAAGAACTTCGGTGATCGCAGGAATTCCCTCAGCCGTTGCTGGAATCTTGATCATCACATTGCTTCTGTCAACAGCTGTATTTAACTTAAGCGCGGCGGCAATGGTTCCTTTGGTATCGCGCGCAAGTCGTGGGGAGACTTCAAGTGAAACGTAACCGTCGCAGTAACGACGCTTTTTGGCATGGAAATCTGAGCATGCTGATTCGTGCACGGATTTGAGTACATCACATGCATCTCGCACATCAACAACTGCAAGTTCTTCAAACAACTCTTCGACGTCTTTGCCCTTCATGCCAACGAGAAACTGATCGTAGGCAGAGCTTGTGGCAAATGCCTTAGCGAAAATCGCTGGATTAGAGGTAACGCCTCGGACCCCTTGTTCAACTAGCCGTGCAAGCGTGCCGTCATTAAGCCAGTCTCTACGAATGTTGTCAATCCATGGACTTTGTCCGTAGTCATCAAATAGTGAATTCAGTGTGGTCACTTATTCTCTCCAAGCACTCTCTCAACATGTGAAACAACGGTTTGTGAATTTATATTGAAATAATCAAATACGTACGAGCCTGGTGCAGAGATTCCAAAAGTATCAATACCGATTGAATCGTCTACATACTTAGCCCATCCAAGCGTTGCTCCTGCTTCTAGCGAAACTGAGGGGATAGTTCTGCGAAGTACAGACTTCTTGTAGTCAGCTGTCTGCTCTTCAAAGCATGTCCAACATGGCATTGCCACAACTCGAGTTGCAATTCCTTTAGCGAGAAGCTCGTCCTGTGCCTTCAGGCAGTGAGCAACTTCTGATCCGGTTGCGACAAGAGTAAAGACTGCATCATCTCGTTCACGAAGAACGTAACCGCCGCTTCGAGCTCCTTGTGCTGATGCCTGAGCATCGGAGCCTTCAAATACAGGCATGTCTTGTCGAGAAAGAATTAGCGCGGTGACAACTGGGTCCTTGTCAGATAAATAGTGCTCAACAAGATCGAGTGTCTCGTTCGCATCTGATGGGCGAACCACGTGGATTGAAGGCATGACTCGAAGGGCCATCAAGTGCTCAACCGGTTGGTGGGTAGGACCATCTTCACCAACGCCGACTGAGTCGTGAGTAAATACATACATCACGCCAGCGTGGCTAAGCGCAGAAAGTCGAATGGCCGGTCGAACGTAATCACTGAAGACAAAGAACGTTGAGCCGAGCGGGCGAATACCACCGTGAAGGGCTTGACCCACCATGACTGCACCCATGGCGAACTCACGGATGCCGTAGTAGATCTGACGGCCAGCTGGATTGTCGTGTGACTGAGCTGACGATGCATTTAGAAGGACACCAGTGTTGTCAGTTAGATCCGCAGAACCAGCAGTGAGCCCTTTGGTTTGTGGCGCGTACACATCCATTGCACGCTGCATGGCCTTGCGAGTAGCAACCATTGACCCACCATCAAATGGATCTGCTTTTTTAGAAATTATTGCCGAACCATTTGTTTTGAGTTGCTCGAGGAATGCAATTCCTTTTTCTCCGCTAGCAGCAATGCGAGCATCCCAAGCTGCACGAAGTGATCTGTTCTTCTCAAGAGACGCAACCATTTGAGAAGGAAGTTCTGCATCAATGCAAAACGCTTCATCTGGAACCCCAAGCAGACTCTTTGCTTCACTAATTACCGAGGCGCTAAAGATTGAACCATGTGCATCACGCTTATCCATCATCTGAGGAGACGGATAGCCAATGTGTGAACGAACAACAATGAGCGTAGGACGTGATGTTTCTGCGATTGCTTCACGAGTTGCTGCTTCAAGCGCCTCAAGATCATTTGCTTTTTCACCAACGTTGATTACGTGCCATCCATACGATGCAAATCGTGCGGGTGCATCATCACGCATTGCAATCTCAGTTGGTCCATCAATCGTGATGTGATTGTCATCGTAGAAAACAGTGAGCTTGTCAAGACCAAGCGAGCCAGCGAGTGAGGCTGCTTCATGACTAATTCCTTCTTCGAGGCATCCGTCACCTGCAATAACCCACGTGTGGTGGTTTACAAAGTCAGTTCCATAGTCAGCACCAAGGATTCTCTCGGCGATTGCCATTCCAACGCCATTAGCAATTCCTTGACCGAGTGGACCTGTCGTTACTTCAACAGTGTCAGTCACGCCATTCTCAGGGTGACCAGGGGTGCGAGAGTGAGGCTGGCGGAAAGCTTTGAGATCTTCAATTTGAACGTCGTATCCAAATGCATGAGCGAGTCCGTATTGAAGCATTGAAGCATGGCCACAAGAAAGAATGAAGCGGTCGCGGTCACTCCACTTCGAATCAGTAGGGTCATGGCGCAGCACACGCGAGAACAGCATCACACCTAGAGGGGCGAGCGCCATTGCAGTTCCACTGTGGCCAGATTTGGCAGCAGCTGGAGCATCCATGGCCAAGGCAGCAATTTCACGAATTGCGCGACCTTCGAGTTCTGTTGCACCCTTAAATAATTCGTCAGTCATGCACTAGACAGTAGTGAATTTAGGCCTTCGGATTTGGGAGCCCTAACGGGTAGCCTTGAGTAATGGCCTTGCAAATTCCACCTAATTGTGATCTGACCCTCGGACTGACGTGCATAGACAAGTCCGTCCCTGGTCAGACCGTGTGGACAATGAAGGTCGACGACCGATTTCTAAATCCAGCCGGGATTGTTCAGGGTGGTTTCATCGCCGCGATGCTTGACTCTGCCATGGGAGCAAGTGCAGTAACTGGCGCCGGAAAGAAGAACATCTCAGTTGCAAATACTGAAATGAAGGTGTCATTTCTACGACCAGCGAAGCTTGGTGCAGTACTGACTTGTACCGCAAAGGTTTTAAAGCCAGGAAGTGTGATTTCCTTTCTCGAAGCGAAGGTAACCAATGAAGCGGGCCAGCTCATTGCTACTGCAAGCTCCTCCTACCTGATTAAAGAACGCACTGAGTAGGCTTAGATCGTGGAAAAGTCATCCTGGCGCAAGTTCCTTCGAGGGGCATCTCTTCAAAAAGACATTGAAGACATTAAAGATCTTGCCGTTCGCTACATAAAAGAAGAAACCGTAAAGCCAATCAAAGATCTTGGTCGTTACATGCTCTATGGAGCCATCGGCAGTATTTTTGTTGGCACCGGCACAACACTGATTCTCTTTGGGTTGCTGCGATTCCTACAAAAACAGTTCACAGTATTGAATGGGTCTCTCTCGTGGATCCCATATTTGATTGTTGCCGCCGTAAGCGCAGGCGTCTTGGCTCTCACTTCTTGGAGAATCATGAGTGGTGTAGCGAAACGCCGCCTTAAGGACTAATTGTGCGTGAACAGTCTGAAACTCGAAAAGAATTAGAGCAATCAGTTCGTTCGTTGCTGCCAAAAGATATTTCGTTAGGTGAAAAAGCAGATGGCGAAACACCAAACATCGCCGCAATCGGTCTTGGTGGACTCTTCACTGGCTACCTATGGGGCTGGATGCGTGGAAGAAAATCAAGCAAGGCTCGACGTTGATTCTCAAAAGAATTTTTCGTATCCTCGTCGCCTCATCAGTAGGACGAGCTTGGGCTCAGAAATCGCCTAAGTGGCTTTCTGTCGCTCTTGGCGTTCTTCTATTTCGATTCATAGATACTCGTGCGGCCAAAACTGGATCACGTAAGACCAAAGGGAAGCACGCATGAATAAGGAAATACTTCAAGCAGGCGAGCGCGTCATGCTTATTGACGCCAAAGATCGACAGTATTTAATAACACTTAAACCTGATGCTGCATTCCATACTCATGCTGGAATTATTCAACACAATGATGTGATCGGAGCCGTTGAGGGTTCGCTCATTAAAGGAAACACGGAGAGAAGCTTCCTCGTGGTTCGTCCAACTCTTTCCGAGGTCATTTTAAAAATGCCTCGCGGAGCTCAAGTTATTTACCCCAAAGACCTCGGGACAATTCTTATGCAGGCCGATATTGGACCTGGCATGCGTGTGCTCGAAGCAGGAGTTGGCTCTGGAGCGTTATCCATGACGCTTCTGCGAGCTGGAGCACTAATTACTGGGTATGAGATTAGAGAAGACTTTGCTGAACACGCAAAGAAAACAGTCCATGAGTATCTAGGAACAGATGTTCATTACGACATTCAAATTCGAGATGTAACTCAAGGTATCGATGAAGTAAATCTCGATCGAATTATTCTTGATATGCCTGAGCCATCACTTGTTGTAGAGCACGCTGAAAAAGCATTGCGTCCGGGTGGAATTTTCTTGGCGTACTTGCCAACGATCAATCAAACACAGTTACTTCGAGAGACGCTACGAAAGTATCAATTTGGTCTGGAAGAAACAGTTGAGATCTTTAGACGCACTTGGCACATTGATGGAAGATCAGTCCGACCAGATCACCGCATGGTGGGTCACACCGGATTTCTAACTTCTGCACGACGCCTTGTTGGACGTCCAGAGAAGAGTTAGTCCTTTTCAATAAAGATGCATTCGCCAGGACACTCTTCTGAGGCCTCAACAACTGCTTCTTCAAACTCCGCTGGAACAACTGCTAATCCTTCAGCACCGCCAGGGGAGTCTTTTACTTGACCATCTTGCTTAACGTAAGCAAGTCCATCGTCTAGGAGCGTGAAGACAGATGGGCAGATCTCTTCGCAGAGTCCGTCACCAGTGCAGAGATCTTGATCGATCCAAACCTTCATTTAAATGCCTCCATGGCCTAAGTAATTGAAATACTTTAGCGGGTACTCGGGCAGACAATAACTTTGAATGTGGCCAAAAGTTCACCTATGGTAAATAAATGCACCCTTCAGACGAGATTCAGCCGGAAAACAACGAGGACCAGATTGTCGTCCTTGGAGCTCGCGACTTCATCCTCGACAACATTGAGCAAGCGAATAATCGTATTGAGGTGCTTGAAGAACAACTACTCGAAGCGCGTGGACAGCTGTCCCAGTCTCGATCGAATAACGAAAAATTAACATTCACTATTCAACAAACTCGTGATCAAATCGCGACGCTCCGTGAGGAAGTTGAAAAGCTGACGCAACCTCCAGCCGTGTATGGAACATTCATCTCATTCAATGATGACAACACTGTTGACATCTACGCCCAAGGAAGAAAGATGCGGGTATCGATCCATCCTGGAATTACTGCAGGTGACGTTCACCGAGGAGATGAAGTTGTACTAAATGAATCGTTCTCAGTCATTGGAGTTAGAAAATCAGATGGTCAAGGTGAAGTTGTAACCGTAAAAGAAGTACTAGACGAACGTCGAGTACTCGTGTACGGACGCGCAGAAGAAGAGCGGGTTGTAGAGCTGGCTGATTCATTAAAGGAAACAAAACTTCGAGCTGGCGATGCACTTCTCTTTGATACGAGATCGAACCTTTTGGTCGAGAAATTAGCTCGACAAGAATCAGAAGAGCTCGTTCTAGAAGAAGTCCCTGACATCTCCTACGAAGACGTTGGTGGGCTAGATGCTCAAATTGAGCAAATTACGGACGCGGTAGAGCTCCCTTACCTTCACCGTGCGCTCTTTCAGGACTACGAACTTCCAGCGCCAAAAGGAATTCTTCTCTACGGACCTCCGGGATGTGGAAAGACACTTATTGCAAAAGCTGTAGCGAACTCACTTTCGAAGAAGGTTGCTGAACTTTCTGGCAACAAAAATGTTCGTTCTTACTTCCTCAACATCAAGGGGCCAGAACTTCTCAACAAATATGTTGGTGAAACAGAACGTCAGATTCGAATTGTTTTCCAGCGTGCGCGTGAAAAAGCCGAAGAAGGTATGCCAGTAATTATTTTCTTCGACGAAATGGACTCACTCTTTAGAACTAGAGGAACAGGGATTTCATCAGACATGGAATCAACAATCGTCCCTCAGCTGCTCGCTGAGATCGATGGTGTTGAATCGCTTCGTGACGTCATTGTTATTGGCGCAACCAACCGAGAAGACCTCATTGACCCGGCAATTCTTCGACCAGGACGTCTCGATGTAAAGATCAAAATTGAACGACCTAATGCTGAGGCTGCAGCCCAGATCTTTCAGCGTTATTTACACGCGGAACTTCCAATAGATGCAGACATCATCAAAGACCTTGGTGGTGGAGACCGTGACAAAGCAGTTCAGTTGATGATTGAAGAAACTGTTGCAGATATGTACCTAGTTGACGATGCCAACAGATTCCTGGAAGTTACGTATCAGGGTGGAGACAAGGAAATTCTTTACTTTAAAGATTTCGCTTCAGGCGCCATGATTGAAAACGTGGTCAGACGTGCCAAAAAATTAGCCGTGAAGCGCGAAATCGCAAATAAGGGTAAAGGAATTCGCACCGAAGACCTGATGGAATCAATTCGTCAGGAATACCGTGAAAACGAAGATCTGCCAAATACAACGAACCCCGATGACTGGGCGAGGATTTCTGGAAAGAAGGGTGAGAGAATTATTTTCATTCGCACACTCATCAATCGCGAAGAAACTGACGTCAAGGGCGGTCGTTCAATTCAGCACGTCGGTACCGGCCAGTACCTCTAAATCATGCAAGTCCCAAAGGTTCTTGGTATTGAAACTGAATACGGCATTGCTGGGGGACCAGAACAAGATCCAATCCTTGCTTCGAGCATTGTTGTTAATGCATACGCACAAGAAGGCAGAACAAGGATCAACTGGGATTTTGAAAGTGAACGACCAGACAGCGACTCCAGAGGAGTCCTCAACTTCACATCATTTGCACCAATTGTTGAAACGCACCTCGCAAACACGGTGCTTACTAATGGAGCTCGGCTCTACGTTGATCATGCCCA
>CAINVQ010000101.1 GCA_903854175.1 uncultured Actinomycetes bacterium
AATTACATCGTGACCAATGTCAGATAGGTGAAGCGAGGTTGGCCAACCACAGAATCCGTCACCACCGAGAACAAGAACTTTCACGAATACTCCTTCGACACACAAAGTGCGTTGTATCTAAGTAAGAAAGCCTACCAACTAAAGGGATTTACTCAGATTCATTGAGAAAAGTATTTTCACATGCTTGTTTGTTACCAAAGTCACTTTATGGCTCTAAATAGCACTTTTCACTTATAACTAACAACATTGCCTAATAGCCTTTTATCAAGAAAATTTCTTTAGTTATTGGAGTTCTTTTGAGCACATTTTTCTTTGCATCAATCGTCAATTTGGATCATCCGGGTCACTACATTCACTGGCACTTTGTGAACTTAAGTGTCGGAAATCTCATTGTGATCGTGCTGATGATTACTACTTTCATTGCAGCCCTTCTTCTGCCCTTTCCAGGTAACAAGCGAAACAGGAGCGAAAAATGAGTTCTGTAGAAATAGATCGCCAGTGGACTACGCGTCTTAGGAAGCGTGTCGAAGGGAAGCTTCCACCAGAAAAAGTACTTCCTGATACTCAGCCGAGCTACGTAGCTTCTTGGATATATGTATTTGGAGTCGCAACACTTACCTCCTTTATTCTTGTACTAGCAACTGGATGCATCTTGTCTATTCGCGGACCCCAGTGGTGGCATGGATCAAGTTATGGGCACTTCGTTAATTCGCTTCACCTATGGAGTGTGGAGATCTTCTTCTTCTCAATGGTTATTCACCTTTGGGGTAAGTACTTCATGGCCGCATGGCGAGGTGGTCGCCAGCTCACTTGGATGACAGGTGGCATCACGTTCCTCGTTTCAATTGCTGCAGCATTCACTGGATATGTTTCACAAAGCAACTTTGACTCACAGTGGATCTCTACTCAGGCCAAAGACGGTATTAACGCAACCGGTGCAGGCGCATACTTCAACGTTCTCAACTTGGGACAAATGTTGATGTGGCACATTGTTTTACTTCCACTAGTTGCAGTGCTCCTGACGATAATCCATGTTGTTTTAGTCCGTATTAAGGGTGTTGTTCCACCATTCGCAGAAGAATCAGAGGTCGCATAATGAGTAAAAAATTCCGAAGTGACGTAGATGTTGTTGAGTGGACCGGGCGTCAAAGGCCGTATGACATTTTGAAAGAAGGAGCAATTGCCCTTCTCGTCATAACAGTCCTCACTATGACGCTCGCAATTATCTATGGGTCGCCTGATGAACCCTCAATAACAATTAAAAAATGGTCCAACGTGGCGCCAATTGACTTTGCAACAACTGCAATCAGTGAGCTCAATGGAACTTCAACAACAGGTTCGTATGGCCCTCCGTATAACCACGCAGCAACTGGGCAAACAATCGGTCCTGTGAACTTGGTTAAAACCGTTGGTGTTCGAATCCCAATCGATACCGTCAACGACTTTGTTATAAATCCACTTAAGGCGCTTCCATACCAAGCTGACCTGCATCAGAGTTTGGTTAATTGGAACAATGCGAGTGAAGCGACCCGAGCAATTTGGGTTTCGAGCTATTCAGATGCTGCGCCAAAGATGACATTTACTAATGGCAAAATCATTGTCCCAACAACAACTGCAGGTCCAGTACCAGTCCTGATAAACAACTTGACTTCAATGGCTCGAAGTGGAGCACTCGATGAATCGTTAATTTCAAATAACGACTTTTATACAACTGACTTCACCAAGACATTGCTGTTTATTTCAGATGGTTCATACTTGGCAGACATTGCTGACAAGCAGCATCTCTCTGGAAGCCAGTGGGGAATGATGAACGAAACAGGAAGTTACCCAGGCCAAGCGTGGCTCTGGCTGTATTCGTTCTGGTACCAAATCCCACCATTCAACACAAGTGAAAACGCCGACTCGTTAGTGTGGGCACTGATGATGCTGCTAACGGCTTTGATGATCTTCGTTCCGTTTATCCCGGGGATCAGGTCAATCCCACGAAAGACACGTGTCTATCGACTCATCTGGAGAGATCACTACAAGAACAGTTAAAACGACTTACCGGGGTCGCGGTCATGCATCTTTTGTGCAAAGAGCGCGGCTTCGGTACGACGTTGAAATCCCAGCTTAGAAAGCAGGAACGAAACGTAGTTCTTAACTGTCTTTTCAGACAAGAACAATGTCTCACTTATTTCACGATTGCTAAATCCTTCACTCAGTAGATCAAGGATTTGCCGTTCACGAGGACTCAAACTTGCAAGTCGTGCGTCTTCAGCCGTTTCACGTAACAACCTGCGGCGGGCCGACTCCACTTGATCTGAACTCATAAGTTCATTTCCGGCAGCCACACTTCTGATTGCTGAAACCAGACCGTCACTATTGATGTCCTTCAGTACAAAACCTCGTGCACCTGCAAGTACTGAGGCGAGAAGTGCATCATCATCTGCATAAGAAGTGAGCATGATGCAGTGAAGACCTGGAGCCTCTTGGTGGAAGTGGCGACAAAGTTCAATTCCACTGCCATCTCCTAAGCGGACATCAAGAAGAGCAACGTCTACTGAGGAAAAATCAGAAAAAACAAGTCCTTCTTCAAGGGAACTAATTTGAGCCACAACTTCTAATCCGTCGTAGCCATTAAGAAGTTCGACAAGCCCACGACGAACAATCTCGTGATCATCTACAACTAGAACTCTGATCATTTCTCTACCTTTTTTGTTGTCCAAGTAATAACTGTTCCAGTTTCTGGAGTTGAGGAGGCGCTAAATGTTCCGCCACACTGACGCGCGCGTGTAGCTAGGTTTCGAAGCCCGTGGCCAGCAGAATTTGGTGCATTAAATCCAATACCGTCATCCTTTACTTCAAGAACAACGAAATCTTTATTTTCGCTCAATGTGACAGAAACAAAACTTGCGTGTGAATGTCTCACAACATTTGAGAGAATCTCACGAAGTGAGCTAATTAATTGATCTGACGTGAAGACATCCATATATGATTCAACATCATCAGCAATACTCGACACGACAGGAACTCCCAAGCGCTGTTCAACCTCATTCGCTAATTCAGACACTCTTGTTTTGAGTGCAGCGGACCTTAAGTGGTCATTTTCAATCTCAAATATTGTGGTTCGAACTTCCAGCATTGTTGTATCTATTTCTTTTAGCGCAGCAGTAATTCGGTCCAGGTCTTTATCGCTCAAGTCACTTCGACTAAGTACCTGGAGACTAAGTCCAATACCGAAAAGTCTCTGAACAACTGAGTCATGTAAATCTCTAGCGAGTCGTTCGCGTTCTTCGCTCAACACTAAATCTCGAGATCTGGCGCGAAGGGACGCCTGGTCAATTACGTACCCAGTTGCTAGACCAAACGCATCCAACAAATCTTCGTCGTCATCGTCAAACAGTGAGCCGTCTGATCGGTCGCATAAATAGATTGCACCAAAGATTTGACCATCTGACGTTCGTATTGGCACACCTAGAAAAGTTGTCATTACGGGGTGATTTGGTGGGAAACCGGCGGCACCTGGATGTTTCGACATGTCGGAGATTCGTAGTCGTACTCCACCTTGAATTATTTCTCCAAGAATTCCACGACCCGTAGGTTCGTCACCTAAAACATCTCTTTGCTCGGGGGTCACGCCGTAGGTAACAAACCTAGAGAGCGTGACACCGTCGGCACTAACTATGCCAAGCGCCCCATACCGAGCACCGAGGAGCTCAGCAGCAGTTGTAACAATTGACACTGCGAGCTCATTTAAGTCCGTAACTGACTCGATTAGAAATGTCGCCTCAATAAGAGCGTGCAAACTATCGATGTCTTTAATACGGCGAAAACTCATTCCATGATTCTTACACTGTTTAAGAAATTGAGATTAGTGACAAACGTCCTATTTTGAGAGCAAAACTACTCAACAAAGACGCTATTGAACTGCTGGGTGACTCGAATGAACGTCGTGCACTTGCTGAGATCCTTCAAACGAGCAGCACCGACATATGTACAAGTAGAGCGAATGCCACCAAGGATGTCTTGAACAGTTAATGACACAACACCACGGTATGGAACCAACACTTCGCGGCCTTCAGCTGCGCGGTATTCGCGTAGTCCACCGAAGTGCTTTTCATTTGCAGCGCGAGAGCTCATCCCGTAGAACTGGACGTACTTGTTGTCAACAACTTCTCCGCCG
>CAINVQ010000102.1 GCA_903854175.1 uncultured Actinomycetes bacterium
CACCATTCGCTGGCTTCTGGGCAAAGGGTGACGTGCTTACGAATGTGTACGGCTATTCAAAAGTCCTTTGGGTGCTGGGGCTCGTTACCGCTGTTTTGACTGCGTATTACATGAGTCGACTCTTTGTACTTACGTTTCGCGGAACAGAGCGCTTCAGGGAAGTTACTGAAGGGCACGATCCACACGAGTCACCCTGGGTTATGACATTTCCACTCGTGGTCTTGTCAGTTCTAAGTGTGTTTGGTGGGATAATTGACCTTCCATGGGTTCACCACAGTTCACTCGCTGGATTCTTAGATCCAACATTTGGCTTCATCCCATCAGAAATAACAGTAGGAACTACCGGGCAAATTCTTCTGGCCCTAGTTGATGTCATTGTTGCACTCTTCGGTCTTATTGCTGCATTCAGTATCTGGAAGTCGCGCACCGAGTCAGTTCGGTTCGAATCTTCCTTCTTTGAACGCGTATGGCGCTGGGATGATTTCTACGACGCAGCTATTGGTCGCCCAATCACTCGTGCTTCGCACTTCGCTGGTGATGTAATTGAGCCAAAGATCATTGATGGTGCAGTAAGTGCAGTCGCGTTAAGTGTCCAAAACAGTGCACAAGGTGTCAGAAAGACCCAGTCTGGATTTGTCAGACACTACGCACTGGCAATGATGCTGGGATTAAGTGTCCTGGTTGTTTATCTCGTAGGAAGGGCTGGCTGATGCACTCGTCGCTCTGGCTTAGTGCCCTAATTCTCGTCCCGCTTCTCGGCGCAGTTGCTGCCATGATGGTTCGTCGCAGTGAAGGTCGCTCCTACATAATTGCAGTTGCTGCGTCATCAATTGAAATGATTCTTGCGCTCGTTGTTTGGTTCACCTACAACAATCACGTCACGGGTGCAGCAACCTTCGACTTCGCATCTCGCTACGTTGTTTCAGCTCCGCTTGGCCTTGCCTACGATGTGGCGCTCGACGGAATCTCGCTCATGATGGTGATGCTCACGGCGATTGTTGTGCTGCTTGCACTTCTCGGATCTCGTGAACGTCGCAGTGAGCCAGCTTTTGTCTCGTGGCTCTTAGTTCTAACGTCATTCACAATGGGAAGCTTCCTCTCTCATGATGTCATGACGTTCTTTATCTTCTTTGAACTTACGCTGATTCCTTGCTTCTTCATCATTTCGCAGTGGGGCGGAAAAGAGCGCGCATCTGCTGCTCTCAAGTTCTTTATCTACACCTTTGTGGGATCTGCCTTCCTATTTATTGGCATTCTCTACTTAGGCTTTGCTCACCAGCACGAAACCGGAACAGCGCTTACATTCGCGTACGGAGCACTCGCGACAACCACAATGTCGCACTCAACGGCCGTGTGGCTCTTTATTGCCTTCTCTATTGCCTTTGCGGTGAAGTCTCCAATCTGGCCACTACACACGTGGTCGCCAATCGCGTACGCCGAGGCGCCAACGGCTGGCTCAATTGAGCTTTCTGCGCTATTAGCAAAACTCGGATCGTACGGTTTGCTGCGTTTTGCTGTAGCGCTGCTTCCGCTATCACTCGCAACAGTTCGTCCATACATAATGACCCTGGCGGTCATTGGAATTATCTACGGTGCAGCGTTGGCGTGTGTGACGCCTGACCTTAAGCGTCTGGTCGCTTATTCGTCTCTAGGTCAAATGGGGTTCATCACACTTGGCATCATGACGGGTTCATCAATTGCTACTTCTGGCGCAGTCATGATGATGTTTAACCACGGAATTATCACTATTGGATTCTTCCTCATAATTGATTTCATCCAGAAACGACGCGGCAGTATTTTGCTGAAAGATCTAACTGGCCTCCAAGGACCAGCCCCAGTGCTCGCTG
>CAINVQ010000103.1 GCA_903854175.1 uncultured Actinomycetes bacterium
GGCCATTTACCTACTAACATTGTCACCTATGTCAAAGCGGACTAACAAGCGCAAGCTACGAGCCAAGAAAAAGGCTAACCACGGCAAGAAGCCGAACTGCGGTCGCGGCTAAAGCCGTACCCTTACAGTTTCCCGTCCCACGCGCAGTTTCGCTCTTTTAAGAGGGCACTGAGTGGTGTTGGCGTGTCGGTTATTACGCCATCTACCCCTAGATCCACCAGTCTCGTCATTGACGCAACGTCATTAATCGTCCAAACGTGGACTGCCACTCCTGATTTGTGTGCGCTCTCAACAAACTGTTCGTTTACGACCGTTATGTCTCCAAATGATTCAGGTACTTGAAAAGAACAAACTGGTGGAACTTTTAGCTCGCCGCCTTCAAGCATTGAGAAAAAGAATGCCGAAGTTTCATTTGTTGCTGCCGACGTCGCCACCTCAGGCGCAATAGACCTGAACTTCTGAATGGCGTCATCATGGAATGAAGCCACAATTACTGAAGTAGTTCGACCAAGTCGCTGAAGTTCTTTGTAAAGGAGTTCCTCATAGGGTTCAACATCTGGGGTTGTTTGCTTGATGTCCATGTTCAGAAGCACGCCAGGAAATGCTTCGCTTACTTCTTCTAGAGTTGCAATACCAAAGTTTCTATCCTGCGGTGCTTTGCCACGGTGAATGTATTCATTATCACTGTGACCCGGAGAAACCGCTTCGCCCGCAATCCACCAATACGCATTATCCATTTCGCGAATTTCTGCGAGTGTGAAATTCGCGATGCTTCCTTGATGATTTGTGGTGCGGTCAACAGTTTCGTCGTGACAAACCACGATCTTTCGGTCTTTGGTTGCATGCACGTCAAGCTCAACCGCGGTGGCACCATTTTTTAGAGCGTTAGCAATTGCCGAGATTGTTGAAGAGGGACCTTCAAAAGATCCGCCCTGATGCGCAAAAGAAATAACTCTGCGCTCGAGCCAAGAGCTACTCACGCGTTGGCGCGACCTTGTGGAAACAACTTCTTTTCCATTCGATATTCCATATAGAAAGCCAGCCCCGGGACAAATCCTGAAAGCAGCATGAGGGCAATGTATCCAACATGAAGCTTGGCTTTTAGAGCCAAATTAAAAGAAGCAACAAGGTAAATCGGATACAAAACAATTCCGTGACCTACTCCAACAAGACTCACAAACCACTTGATGTGGTGCCATGCGGTGGCGTCTACTTTGTGCAAAATCAATGTTGCACAAAGTGTGAGAAGTGTCGTTCCAGTAATGAACGACATAATTCGGTAGCGATTAAAGCTTTTTAACATTTAGTGTCCAAACAGTTTCTTTTTAGGAGTCGTGGCAATGGTTTCGAGGTGATTGTTATAGGCAGCCATCTGTGGATCTTCTGAAGCAGATTCTGCAGCACGAGCAGCCTGAGCTAGCGCGCGTTGCTTCTCTTCGAAGTCGCGTCGAGCTTTTTCTTGATGCTCAGTAACTTTTTCCTGATTCAAGAGTGCCCACCATCCGAATATTCCAAGAACTGCGAAACATGGCCATTCAATTGTGTACAGAAAGCTCAGCGAATTACCTTGGAGCGCGCGACCAGCCTGCCAAAACGCAGCAGAAGCGCACATTGCTAACCATGCAACTAGGCAAACATGCAGAACAATGGCCTGCTTAGTTAAATACTTTGACTTCATGTTCTAATCCTACCTAGAGAAACAAGATTTCCTAACCCAGCCCTAGGATGAATGAGTGCCAAACATGCAGATGAACCAATTCTCTTGGAGCCATTTGAATTACTGGCACTTTGGCATTCTGGCAAATATCTTGCTCATAAGTGCGGGTGCCATTTATGCGCTCGGTGCTCGCAAAGCGAAGAACTGGCCATTAGCTCCGAGTTTGTTTTTCTTCTCTGGGCTCGTAATCACTTTTCTAGCGACACAGAGCGTTATTGGTTACTTCGACATGCAGTACTTCAGCGCCCATATGGTTCAGCATCTGCTGCTCATCATGGTCGCAGCTCCTCTGTTTGCCTGCGCGCGTCCACTCGATCTTGCGTCATTAGTTGGCCCAGTGTGGTTACAGAATTTCATAAATGGACGTTTCATGCGCATTGTCATGCATCCACTCGTTGGCTTCGTGGCGTATTTGGTGTTCATCCCTATGACGCACCTCACGGGACTTTTTGATCTGATGATGGCGCACTCGTATGTGCATCACTTCGAGCAAATCAGTTTTCTTGTCATTGGATACTTATTCTTTAGAGTTGCCTTCGGTCTCGAGCAAGGACTAAAGCTGCATCCGGGACTTCGACTGGTCTACGTAATGGCAGCAGTACCGGTAGACACCTTCACGGGGCTCGCACTGATCATGTCGGTGAAGAATCCTTTTCCTGGTTATGCCCAAATGGCTCCAATGGGATCGACTCCGGCATCAATTCTTGACAACGTCAAGCTTGGTGGATCAATCATGTGGATTGGTGGAGACGGTCTCATGCTCCTTGCGTGTATTCCACTCGTTGTGATGTGGGTTAAATGGGAAACAGTCCGAACCCGTGAAATAGATACCGAGCTCGACAAACTCGGACTCTAAAAATTAGAGAAGTCCAGCCTCAATAGCTAGTTCTTCTAAATCAACTTCTGGACGTGCGCCCAGGTGTTGAATAATTTCTCCCGCACAGAGAGAACCAAGCTGCGCCGCTTCGACTGGATCGCATCCAAGCGCCATCCCGTAAAGGAATCCAGCAGCGAACATGTCCCCCGCGCCATTTTGATCAATGACGTGTTCAACTTCTGCAGCCGGAACTGTGATGACTTCAGAAAATGAAAGTACGTCGGCACCCTGTGGCCCGCGAGTAACTACAGTGAGAATTCCGAGCTCGTCTATGCGCTCGTATGCCTCTTCAAGAGTTTCGACTTGGAAAAGAGAGAGAATCTCGTCTTTGTTGCAAAGCAGCAGGTCAACATCGTTGGTGATGAGCTCTAGAAAGTCACGGCGGTGACGATCAACGCAAAAACTGTCAGAAAGTGAGAGTGCGACCATTGAATCATGTTCATGCGCAAAAGTAACAACTTTTTTAATTGCTTCTTTCGCTGGTGGCAGATCAAACAAGTAACCCTCAACATACGTAATCTCTGATCGTGCGATGAGATTTTCTTGAATATCGTCAGGGCGCAGCTGATTTCCAGCACCTAAGTATGTAGCCATTGTGCGCTGTGCATCATCAGTAATGAATACGTGACAGCGACCAGTAGCTCCTTCATCTGGTTTCGCAATAGCAACGTCTAGTTCTGCGCCAAGTGTTCGAAGGTCATGTTGAAAACGCTCGCCGAATTCATCATTCGCAACTTTTCCAATGAACCCGCACGTGCCACCAAGATTTGCAACACCGGCA
>CAINVQ010000104.1 GCA_903854175.1 uncultured Actinomycetes bacterium
ATGTTCGCTATCGCTGGACTTTCTAAATGGATTCAGGTTCGTGTTGGAGTTATTGCAGTAGTTGGTTTTTTTGGCTACATGCAGGTGAAGCCATACTCGGCGCAACGTTTTCTAGCTTTTCTACATCCGAGTCAAAATCTTGCTTCCAGCGGATACCAGCTCTACCAATCAAAAATTGGATTAGGCGCTGGTGGTATTGCTGGACTCGGGCTCGGACACAGTCGAGAAAAGTGGGGCTTCTTGCCTAACCCTCACACTGACTTCATCTACACAATTATTGGAGAAGAACTAGGTCTCATTGGTTCGCTGGTTGTGATTGCACTCTTTGTTGCATTTTTATTTGCGGCAGTTCGAATTGCTCAACGTTGTTCAAATCAGAGTTACCGTTTTATTGTGATTGGAATTACTACCTGGATCATTTTTGAAGCGATTGTGAATATTGCATCAGTGGTTGGATGGTGGGCAGTTACTGGAATCCCGCTGCCGTTCTTCTCGTATGGAGGAACAGCGCTAATCACTGAACTTGCTGCAATAGGAATTCTCTACAACATTGCGCACGACACCAGTCGCTCGGGTGATCTCACGTTCCGTGAACACGTGGTCACTGACTTTCGTGCTCAGTTTGAAACACGCACGCAACCTCGCCAGTCTCGTCCGCGTTCGTACCGAGATCAACAGGAGTACTAATGCAGCGCCCCATCGTTATTACCGGCGGTGGAACGGGCGGGCATATTTTTCCAATGCTGGCTATTGCTGAGCAGCTGCAAAAACTTGGAATATCACCAGATGAACTTCATTACGTCGGCAGCCGTCGTGGTCAAGAAAAAACATTGCTTAAAGGTGAGATTCAGCTAACACTGCTACCAGGACGTGGGATCCGTCGCTCCATGAAACCTCAAGCACTACTTGCCAATAGCGGGGCAGTGCTCTCACTACTCGCAGCTGTTCTCATAGCGTTTGTAAAGGTCGGCATTTGGCGCCCTCGTGCAATTGTCTCTGTGGGCGGTTACGCATCCTTCGCTACGTCTCTTGCCGGTGTGTTCTGGCGTATTCCACTCGTGTCCGTTGAACTTGATGCTGTGCCAAGTGCATCTCATCGATTTCTGCTTCGACACACCACACTTCGCTGCACAGCATTTGACACCTCAATGAAGAACACCGTCACAACTGGTGTTCCAATCCGCGATGCGTTAGAAGAAATTGACCGAAGCAGTGGCGCACGTGCTCTCGCAAAGTCCAAGCAGTCGCCAGTAATTAACGCTTCCAATGACGTGATTGTTGTGATGACCGGTTCGCTTGGTTCAAAGACTGTCAATACTGCAGTTGTGGAACTCGCCAAGTTATGGTCATCTCGAGAATCAGTAACGCTCATTCATGTAACTGGGCAACGTGACTTTGATGAAGTGAGCAAAAATGCTCCTTCGTGCAGCGGACTTGATTACCGAATTCTTCCCTTCGGTGACATGACTGAACTTTGGTCGCTATGCGACGTGGCAGTAACACGAGCCGGAGCAATGACGGTTGGGGAGCTGTGTCTTCTGGGGATACCTTCTGTGCTCGTGCCGCTTCCTGGAGCTCCCGGAGATCACCAAACTAAAAATGCGCAGCAACTAGTTGACGTCGGTGGGGCTGTCATGATTAATGACTCGAAGTTGAATGCTCAAATACTGAGTTCTTCAATCGAAGAGATTCTTGAAAAGAAAAATACAATGAGTACAGCGCTTACGTCACTTGCGCGAGCAAACGCTGCACGAAGCATTGCTGAACATGTTCTAAAGATCGCACGATAATGAGTATTTTTTCTACTAAACCCTCCATTCACATTATTGGCATTGGTGGCGCTGGCATGAGTGGACTTGCACTCCTGCTCTCGGAGTTTGGCTGCCAAGTTTCCGGAAGCGACGCTGCTGATTCATCAATACTTAAAGAACTCAGCAAGGCTGGAATAACAGTGCATGTTGGACATGATCCAGCTTCACTTGGTGACGCGTCGGTTGTTCTCTGGTCCCCAGCTGTTAAAGAAACAAATGTCGAGTTCGCTGCTGCGATGCAGCGTGGTCTTGTAATGCTCAATAGAGCATCAGTACTTAAAGAACTAGGTGAGCTGGCTCCGGTGATTGGCCTAACTGGAACTCATGGAAAAACAACCGCAACATCAATGATGGCGTGTGTCTTGAAGTCTGCTGGCAGAGATGACGGACGCCTGCTCGGCGCCCTTGTTCATGGAGTTGGCCCAAATGGTCACTGGGGCAGTGAATCACTGTTGATGGAGGTAGACGAGAGTTATGGGACATTCGCAGAACTTCGTCCTTATGCGCTCGGTGTACTTAATGTCGAGCCAGATCACTTAGACCACTACGGCTCGCTGCAAAATCTTGAAAATGCATTTACTGAACTAGTAGCTCGAACATCGGGGCCAGTAGTTGTTTGGAATGGGGATGAAGGCGCAAAAAGAGTTGGCGCACGAGCATCGCGTGATGTTCTTAGCGTTTCAATGGATGGCGACTCTCACTTTCAAGTTAGCGAAATTAAACTTGAGCGTCGCTCTTCAAGCTTTCGCCTCGTTGGTATGGGGACTGACGTAATTATCTGCCTCAACGTAACTGGAGTTCACAACGTTGCTAACGCGAGCGTGGTCGCAGTGCTCGCACTCCAGCTAGGAATATCACTAACGGCAATTTCTGATGGACTTTCTAATTTTGTAGGGGCTCCTCGTCGCTTTGAGTTCAAAGGCACTTGGCGTGGTGTTGATGTCTACGAAGACTATGCACACCTTCCAGGGGAATTAATTGCAACCATCAATGCCACTCGCGCCGCAGGTTATAAAAAAATTACCTGTGTCTTTCAACCACACCGAGTAACTAGAACCATAAATCTTTCGAATGACTTTGCAACATCATTCACAGGGGCGACAAATCTCATTGTTACTGACATCTTTGATGCTGGTGAAGCTAACCCGAATGGTGTTACGGGAGAAATTATTTCGCAAGGAACGTCAAAGCACATTTCAACTTCGTACTGTCCAAAATTTTCTGACGTTATTTTGAAGCTTGAAGAATTACACGACCAAAGTGACGTTGTTTTGTTCCTCGGAGCCGGCGATATTGCTTCTGTGGCGTTACAACTTGATGGTGGGCTTCTTAAATGACACTTGAATCACTCAGTAACGCAGCTGGCCCACGTCTTGTGGAACACGCAGAATTTGGAAAAAAGACGACGTACCGAGTTGGTGGAACGGTGCGTGCTCTGCTGACGTTGAGCTCACTTGATGATTTCACTGAACTTGGCTCTGAAATTGTCAATGTAGGGATTCCAGTCGTGGTGCTTGGAAATGGCTCCAACCTCTTAGTGGCCGACGGTGAGCATGAAGTGCTCGCAATTCAGCTTCAGGGTGAATTCGAAGCGTTTGAAACATCAGAAGCGAACGGAGAAGTCACAGTCAGTGCAGGGGCTGCACTTGATCTGCCAGTACTTGCTAGGCGACTTAGCGCTGAAGGAATCACTGGATTTGAATGGGCCGTAGGAGTTCCAGGAACTGTTGGAGGCGCGTGCGTGATGAACGCTGGTGGCCACGGTTCAGACATGTCAGCGAGCATTGTTGAAGTTATGACGTGGAGTGCCGGTTCAGTGCTTCACTGGTCACCAGCTGAGCTCGCATTTGGATACCGCACAAGTGCCCTTGGAGCAAGCGACGTTGTTTTAAGTGCGAAGTTCAAACTCGGCCTCGGTAATTCAGAGGAATCAAAGAAGCAGTTAAGCGAGATTGTTTCTTGGCGACGTGAACATCAGCCCGGAGGTCAAAACGCAGGAAGTGTTTTTGCGAATCCAAAAGATGATCACGCCGGAAGACTCATTGAGGCCGCGGGACTAAAAGGTCACCGAATTGGAAGTGCTGTGGTTTCTGAAAAGCAGGCAAACTTCATACTTGTTGATACTGACGGCAAGGCAAACGATGTGTATGAGTTGATGAAATTCATTCAAAATAAAGTCTTCGAAACATCAGGCGTCCTGCTGCACAGCGAGCACCGTTTTCTTGGTCTGGGTGATTTAACGTGAGTCGTCGAAAGCCAGCTGCCGCCACCAGGCCAAGAACTAGAAAGCCAACTGCGGCCGCGAGAACTCAGCGAGCAAAGCCAAAGTCCCAGTCGCAACCTCGTCAGCCAAAAAAGAAAACTGAGCGAAAGCCAGTTGCAACATCTACGAAAATTCTCGTTTTAATTGGCTTGATAGTTACAACACTTTTATTGGGTGGAAACTGGATTCTTCATCAATCGATTTTTGATGTAAAAACTGTTCACCTTTACGGTGTTTCACACGAAGACCCTAAAAAGGTACTTACGGCGAGTGGACTTGAGTCCCACCCTTCTCTAATTAGCGTTAGTTCTCATTCGCTCGAAAGCAATCTCAAATCGTTTCGCTGGATCTCTGCGGTCACAATTACTAAGCAGTGGCCGAGCACAGTGAATGTAACGATTCACGAAACTCGTCCAGTTGCCGTTGCGTTTAACGCAAATCATGTTTTGGAATACGTTGCTGCAAATGGAGCCGACCTTGGTCCTGCCCCGATTAGGGCAAACTTTCCAACACTCGTGTACGTAAAGCCACAAAATGCAAAGTGGCCGTTCATGAAATCTGGAATCGCAGCAGTTAGTGTTGCTCGTCAGCTGCCGAAATCTTTCGGTTATCAGGTGTCAAAAATTACTGTTGGAGCTCGCGGCAACGTGAGTCTCGTGATGGTCAGCCCAGTAACTTTTGTCCTGGGTCCCACTACAAAGCTCCATGAGAAGTTCGTGGCCATTGCCTCGGTTATTGCCCACACCACCTTGAAACCCGGTGATGTAGTGAATGTGGAGTCTCCGTCGGAACTCTCTGTAACGGGGCCAAGTCCCTCGTAAAACGGTGTATTTGACCCTTGTTCTGGGGCAAACTAGCCTTCAGTCACAATAAATCGCATAGAACTGTGTAGTACGTAGTTCGCAAAAAGTACCCAAGGGGATTTCATGAGTCTGAAGCAGAGCAACTACCACGCAGTAATAAAAGTTATTGGCGTTGGTGGTGGTGGAGTTAACGCAGTTAACCGAATGATCTCATCTGGACTTCGCAACATTGAGTTCATTGCTGCAAACACAGACGCTCAGGCTCTGCTCATGAGTGAAGCCGACATCAAGCTCGACATTGGTCGCGAACTCACACGTGGACTCGGAGCGGGAAGTGACCCAGAAGTTGGTCGTCAAGCCGCCGAAGATCACCGTGCAGAGATTGAAGCTGCACTTAAAGACACCGACATGGTGTTCATCACCGCTGGTGAAGGTGG
>CAINVQ010000105.1 GCA_903854175.1 uncultured Actinomycetes bacterium
AGGTCAGCAACTTTGAAGTCAAGGGTGCTAGAGGTCATTTTTCTCCTAGAGATTTTGAAAGTGAACTTCAAGGCGCCGACCTCTGCCGATACGCCTCCATAAATGTTAGCGGCTAAGCGTTAACTCGGAACTCCACAACGTCACCGTCTCGCATGACGTATTCCTTGCCTTCAATACGTGCTTTTCCAGCGGCCCTAACAGCAACCATTGAGCCAGCATCCATTAGGTCGCTAAAAGCCACAACTTCGGCCTTAATGAAGTGCTTCTGGAAGTCAGTATGGATGACCCCAGCAGCTTCAGGGGCAGTGGCTCCAATAGGGATAGTCCAGGCTCTGGTTTCCTTAGGTCCTGCAGTCAAGAAAGTCTGCAGGCCGAGTGTGTTGAATCCAACGCGACTTAGCTGCGAGAGGCCCGACTCAGTTTGTCCAAATGACTCAAGAAGCTCCAGAGCTTCAGCTTCGTCGAGCCCAGCGAGCTCTGCTTCAAGCTTGGCACACAGAACAATTGCGGGTGCTGGGGCGACTGAAGCAATGAGTTCATTACGTCTTGCTTCGTTACCCATAGTTTCTTCGTCAACGTTGAAAACGTAGATGAAGGGCTTGTCAGTGAGGAGATGAACATCGCTAAGGAATGAACGGTCGAGTTTTTCAACTTTAGAAATAACTTTTCCGTCGTTTAGCGCGGCACGAGCTTTTTCGAGCTCTGCAAGCTTCGCGACCGAATCTCCTGTGTTTTTCTTCGCATCTTTTTCTACGCGGTTCATCACTTTTTCGAGAGTTTGGAGGTCAGCGAGGATAAGTTCAGTCTCAATGGTTGCGACGTCGCTTGCAGGATCAATTTTCCCGTCAACGTGGACTACATCATCATCAATAAATGCGCGCACAACTTCACAGATGGCATCAGACTCACGAATTGAAGCCAAGAACTGGTTTCCGAGGCCTTCACCTTCAGAAGCGCCCTTAACAATTCCCGCGATATCGACAAATGTGACTGCTGCGGGGAGAATCTTTTCAGACCCAAAGACCTCGGCGAGCTTTGGGAGACGGTTGTCTGGAACTGAGACAATTCCGGTGTTTGGCTCAATGGTGGCGAAGGGATAATTGGCAGCCAAAACGTTGTTATTTGTAAGGGCATTGAAAAGTGTTGATTTTCCAACGTTTGGGAGACCGACGATGCCGATTGAGAGTGCCATAAGAATTTCAAGGCTAGTGCAAAACATAGATTCTTCTTAAATCCCTCTTAATTAAGGGTCATACACTTTGAACAACTAAGGAGTTTCTATGCAAAAGTCAAAAGCGATTTTCTCATGGTCAGTAACAGGGTTATTGACATTGATGATTGTTGGTGCAATTGGTGCGCTGACATTAAAGTCAACCCCTAACTCAACCATTGGCGTAACTCAAACAACTATTAGCTCTGGAGTCGCTGGCGCAGCACCAGCACCGGCACCGTCACCGTCACCGTCACAGCAAGTTTCTTCAAGCAACTCAAATGCTCGAACTGCTTCGCCAAGCAACACCGCAACTACAACGACTGTCAAAGCACCTTCAGGGTCTCTCACCACAATTCCAGCTGGAGCAGTTATTGTTCCCGCTCCGACTGGTCATGAAGCCAGTGAAGGTGGCGAAGGCAACGAGCACGCAGTGACTGTAACCACCAGTGTGAAGAAAGTCACTACTAATTCGGGCGGTCACGAAGGATCTGGCGAACGCGATTAACAGCGTTCGAACAAGTATTGCTTCTATAGTTTTTACATGATTCCAGAGCCAGCAGTAACTGGCAATATTCCATTCGGTGACTACAAAACTTGGTACCGGATAACCGGTGACCTTACCTCCACTGCGACACCACTTGTAGTTCTGCACGGTGGCCCTGGCTGCTCTCATGATTACGTGCTGCCCATTGCCAACGTCTCTGAAAGTGGGCGAGCAGTGGTCCACTATGACCAGGTTGGATCTGGACGCTCAACGTTGCTCCCGCAAAAGGGTGCTGACTTTTTTACGGTTCAACTTTTCCTCGATGAGCTCAACAATCTGCTTACGCACTTTGGAATTGAATATGACTATTTCTTACTTGGCCAGTCCTGGGGAGCAATGCTCGGTGCCGAGCATGCGGTTCTTCGCCCGGGGGGACTTCGAGGTCTTATTTTGTCCAATGGTCTTGCTTCTGCGTCGACGTGGGCGAGTGAAGCAAAACGTTTGGTTGGAGAAATGCCAGCGAAACATCGAGACGTGCTTGAACATGCTTTAAGCACCGGTGACTTCACTAGCGACGCATTCAAAGTTGCCGAAGGTGTCTATTACGACGAGCATGTTTGTCGAGTTACCCCGAGGCCAAGAGAGTACGACATAACAACTGAGTACATGGACGCCGATGGCACCGTGTACGCCACCATGTGGGGGCCAAGTGAATTCGCTCCCACGGGATCACTCGTTAACTGGAGCATTGTTGATCGTCTGAACCAAATTGTTGCACCAACACTGGTTGTGTCTGGTCGCCATGATGAAGCGACGCCTCTTGTGCAGAAAGAGTTCATGGACAACATCGCACATGCGCAGCAAGTAATTTTTGAGAACTCGAGTCACATGCCATTCTTCGAAGAGCCCGAACTCTACTTTCAGTCGGTTAATGACTTTTTAGAAAAGTGCGAATCTAATTAAGTAGTGACAAGTAGTAGTCCTCGGCTTGGGCCAGGTCTTTTATTACTTGTGAGAGTTCAGTGCTTAGCTTCTTTTGTTCTTCTACGTCAGCACTGCCCATGATCTTTTCATTCAGGGAAGTGCGACGACGCTCTAGCTTGGTTACCTGTTTTTCAGCATCACGAAGTATTCGTCCATTAGTTGGTGCCTTAACTAGCTCGTCTTCATCACCGAGGTTTGTGCTGGTGATGACACCTGCTGCGCGAGCAATCCAGGCGTCAATACCACCAGGGATGTCTGCAATTGATCCGTCAGCGTGCACTTCTAGAAGTCGGTCGGTTGTTCTACTCAAAAACGTGCGGTCGTGTGAGACAACAATGAGTGTGCCAGGCCACTGGGCTAGAAACTCTTCAATAAGTCGAATCGTTTCGAGGTCAAGGTCGTTCGTAGGTTCGTCGAGAAATAGAACGTTGGG
>CAINVQ010000106.1 GCA_903854175.1 uncultured Actinomycetes bacterium
ATCTCGTCGATGTCTCTTGCGCGTGCATTAAGCAATTCGTCGGTGCAAACAAGAAATGCGAGACAACGCGCACGACTTATTGCAACGTTAAGACGATTGCGTGAGAACAAAAACTCTGGCCCACGTGGCATGTCTTCTGCAGTTGATGTTGTCATTGTAAAAAATACAACTGGTGCTTCTTGACCTTGAAACTTATCTACTGTTCCAACTTGCACGCCACGAAGTACGTCATCACGATTAAACATTGCTTTAATCAAATTCACTTGATCGTTATAGGGGGCAACAACCATAAAGTCACGTGGCTCAAGTACCCACTGCTCCCCTTTTTGATTCGTCCACTTCGTACCAAGCATCGAACGAATTTGTGTCGCAACAACATCTGCTTCAACTTGTGACTCAGTAGAACAGTCTTGGTGATCAACTTGTAACCAGCGAAGTCCGGTACCAGAGTTTGTGTTCTGCACCGCACACGATGCGTGGCTAGTAAGCCTGCCTTCATAAATCTGACCAGAAATAAATGTACAGACATCTGGGTGCATTCTTCTTGTTACAGAAATGAATACACCATCGCTTGGAGCAATCGTGGCGTGTCCTTTAAGAACGTGTTCTAAAACACTCGCCCCAGAACCATTTGGATGCTCGGCCTGCGAAACGTGTGCGAGCTGTAGCGGATCACCAAGAAGAATCAAATTACGCGCAGCATTAGTTGCAGCTATTGCATCAGCGAGTGCTAGCTGACCTGCTTCATCAACAACGAGCACATCAACTGGGTACGCGCGTAGTCCGGGACGAGACCACATCCACGTTGTTCCAGCGAGCAGATTGAACTTGTCACTCTCTAAGTCTTCACCCTTGGGGTTGTATTTAACACCGGCGAGTGCTCCTTCTTTTGGTTTAGTCCCTTGACGAAGAATTTTCACCAGGTGAAGTTCGTCGTGCTCTTTAAATATCTCGTACGTTGCGTTCATTAAGTTGTCAATCGCGGCGTGACTCATTGCAGTAATACCAACGCGTTTTCCGGCCTTGATGAGTGAATAAATAATGTGAGAACCGCTATAGGTTTTTCCAGTTCCTGGAGGGCCCTGAATAGCAACGTAACTCTCATCGAGCTCAACGGCCCAGCGCTGCATTTCTTCAAGGTCTTCACTGAAGAGTCCGTTCTTTGGCCCATTGCCACTGGTGAACTTTGGTTGCTCTCCGCCAAGCAGCGCCATGGAGACTGGATTCGGAGGATTAACAACTGTGCCGTCGAGAATCTGTTCAGCGAGGTGAAACAGCACACCAGGCTTATCGCGTGGAGATACGTAATCATCAATAGTTAGAACTGAAGGAACCGATCCAGCTGCATCGTGGGGTTCTGGCCACGTCATAGTGAGTGAGCGCTGTTCAAGATCAAATTCTTTGATGTAGCCGTACCCGTGTTCTACTCCTACGCCAGTAAAAAGAACTCTTATTTGCTTGGCGAACGCCGGGCTAAGTGACTGACCACTCCACGTAAAGATTGCTTGTTTGATTTCCGATCCGGTTCGGTTGTGCGTTGATTCAATAGGAGAAATTAGAGACAGATTCGCAATGAACTCCGGGTTGTCATAAAGGGTTCCAAAGTCTGACGCACATTCAATGAACTTTGGTGTTGTGTAAGCGCTTCGCTCTCTGCGCCAGTAATTCAGCAGGTCGGCAAGTAGCGCCTCGGGTGAATCTTCACCGAAGTTCTTGAGGCGTTCTACAAGTTCATCAGTGTCGAGTTCGTACTCTTCAACTTCCATCACTGGGTCACGCCACTCAAGCTCAATTGGTCGCTGTCCAACTAACCAGTCACGTAGCGCTTTGGTTGCTTGCACGTCGTCATTGTTATATCCAGCAATGCTGTCAAGAATCTTTGCGTCGCCTGTTTTCATCCACTCTTCGTATTCAACAACAGCACCAGCTCCACCTTCAATGTCACCGTGGCGAGTAAAGCCAGATAACTTCTCGAGGTGTTTAAGTCCGTAGGACTCAGTTCCTACTGCGAGTGCATTACGTGCCACGTTGTAGAGGTCTACAAACAGACCACCCTCAATGAGATTTGAAAAGAGAACCTCAGATTCAGTGCCAGCAGTAAGACGTTCTAGTGAAGAACGCTCAGTGTGGTTGTAGTGATACACGTGGTAGTTCGGATACTGCTCTCTACGTTGTGAGAAGAAGTCAACGAGCTCTCTGATCATCTTTTTTTGCTGCTCAAGATTGTGAGCCCAGCGAGCGTCGTAGTACCACTCACCTTTTTCATTAGCTAAGTAGAGACCAGACAAGAAGAACAGTTCATCTTTTGCAGTCCAGAATGGGTGTCCTTCGAAGTCAAAGAAAATGTCACCTGCATTCGGTTCTGGCATCAAACTAAAGCCGTGACCATAGACGGGGTCATCAGTCGCTTCTACGAGCTCAAACGCCGGAACTTCATCGGGATGTAGACGAGACTGAACCTGAAGCGCAGCTTGGCGTGTGAGACGCTGAAGCTTCTCTTCGTGAACGTCAGTCACAGGGTCTTTTCGCGTTGAGAGTTCCACCAATGTGCTGATGCCAGCCTCAGAGAATGCTTCACGCTCGCTTGGGCGGATGTTGGCAACATAAATAAGTGAGTCAGCGTCACGCCACTGCTTTTCGCAACGATCTGCGAACTCGCACATCTCACAGTGTGAACATGGCTCAGGTGTTGTTGCTACCTGATTCTCTTCGTTCAGTAGTCCAGCAAGTTGCAGTCTCAGTCGACGCCAGTACGGTGCGTACTGCTCAGCAACAAGTGATTCCATTTCGCCAGACCCAAGCCAGAGGTGAATTTTCTCCGGAGACTTCCCAGTTAGGGCTTTGATGGCATCTGAATAGAAGCAGAGCTGCATAACGTGGCCAGGCTTGCCTTCGCTTCTGGTCAACTTCGCATCAATTGGCTCATACGTGCTGTAGCCATCTTCAGCATCGACGCGTAGAAGAAAGTCAGCAATTCCTCGAATGCCCTCGTGAATGAATGGCATTTGATAAATAACGTCATATCCCTTGGTGAGTGAATCAGCTACACGTTCAACCCACTGGGCGAAGTTTTCAGTCGGATTCCTACCCGGAACTTGGTAAACAGATTTACCCTGCTTTTCTAAGTCACCAAGACAGTCGCGCTCGTGAGTTGTTCCCTTTTCAACGAGTAGATCAGCCAGGGACCCCATTGGACGCGGTGTTACTTCAATCGCTCCAGCATCAGCCTGGTTGCGTAGGGTCAGGAAGTGGCCACATTCGAGCCAAGCCGTAATTTTTGATGGGGTTAAAAGCCGTTCATTCATGCATTCTCACTGTAGGTTCACTTAGCGTGGAAAACTGCCACCCAAAGAGATTGCCAAGTGGGTGTGACACCCCACTTTTATCCTTCGAAGATGCAAGAAAATGACCTGATGACACCGACAGAACTGAACAAAGAAGAAATGATTAGAGCGGTAGCTGCCCTGCTCGCAGAACAACCTGGCCAAGACGCCAAGCAGCTCGGTCGCCAGCTCGGTGTTCATAAGTCAGTGCTAAATCCAATTCTGTATCACGAGAAGATGTTTGCTCGAAGCAAAGACACTCGACCGCGCTGGTACTTAAGCGATAACGCTGACCAAATTCCTGAACCAGAAGAACAAGATGATCAAGTCATTGTTACTAGTGAGCGTGTTATTCGAATCGACCCCGACGAAGTTGGAGAAAACCCCTACGACGAATCACTCATTGACCCTGAAGAGTTGAAGCGCTTTATTAAGTCTGAGCCATTAGAGCGACTTAACTTTGAAGCACCTCCAGTTGATGAAAGCAACCCTCTATGTCTTTATGACTGGCAAAAAGAAGCGCTCGAGAGCTGGAAGATATATCGCCACACCGGAATCATTGACGCCGTCACTGGAGCAGGAAAGACTCGACTCGCAATTGCGGCCCTTAAAGAGCACCTCGAATCTGGTGGTAAGGCAGTTGTGCTTGTTCCGACCATTGTGCTGCTTCATCAGTGGGTTGACGTTGTTCATTCCCTTCTCCCAGAATCGCGCATTGGACTAGTAGGTGATGGTCACGATGACAACTTGGATCGCCACAACGTTGTAATTGCCGTGCTCGCATCAGCGCGCAACAGAGCCTTCATCCTTGGCGGTGCAGAAGGACTGCTCATTGTTGATGAGTGTCACCGAAGTGGATCTGAAAAGAATCAGGAAGCACTTGACGACCGGTTTGTAAAACGACTTGGGCTCTCTGCAACGCACGAACGACTCGATAACGCTCACGAAACAATTCTTCTTCCGTACTTCAAGAACATTGCTTTTCGTCTCGGATACCGTCGTGCAATTGATGATGGTGTTATTGCCAATGTAAGGGTTGCCTTTGTGGGCGTTGACTTCACCGAAGAAGAAGCCGCGCAGTACGACATAATCGTGAAAGAGCTCTCCAAGGCTCGTAAGAAGTTGATTCGTGACTGCGGGGTTCGCCAAGGACCGTTCAGTGTTTTTCTTGATGATGTGGTGCGACTTACTAAGCAAGGAAAAGCTCGTGAGGGAATGCTCGCAAATCGCTGGCTGACACTATGGCGACGTAAGAAAGAAATGCTTGCAGAAACACCGTCGAAGCAGGAAGCAATTTCAAAGCTGACTGGTGCAATCGCCGACGCTGACCGGACACTGCTCTTTACTCAGTCCATCAAATCAGCAAACGCTATAAAAGAAAACCTTTACGAACGCGGCGTCTTTATTGGTGTTCACCACTCAGATATTGATAGTTCTGAGCGAGACCAGATTATGACTGACTTTGAAGAAGGACGTCTTAGGGCTCTTGCATCAGTGCAAACCTTGGAAGAGGGAGTCGACGTTCCTGACGCTGACCTTGCAATAATTGTGGCTTCGTCTAAGCAACGACGCCAAATGATTCAGCGAATGGGACGAGTAATGCGTCGAAAGGCGGACGGCCGTGACGCACGTTTCATCATTCTCTACGTTCGAAAGACTGATGAAGACCCGAGGTTTGGAGCACATGAAGTCTTTGTTGATGAACTTCTTGATGTAGCGCGCGAATCAAGCATGTTTGACCTTGAAGAAAATGCATCAGAACTAAGAGAATTCCTTAATCCACACCGCTCCTAACTCGTAGTATTTCCTTATGGCAGAAACACTTCGCTACGGTCTTCTCGGCACCGGGATGATGGGCCTTGAGCATCAACGTAATCTCAATGCGATTGAAGGTGTTGAAGTAGTTGCTGCAGCTGACACTTTCGAGGGATCACTCGATCAAGCTCGCCAAACTGCTGAAGGCAGAAAGCTCGAAACGTTCAGCGATTATCGCGAGCTCCTAAAAGCGGATATCTGTGACGTCTACGTAATTTCAACTCCTAACTTCACACATCGTGCAGTGCTTGACGATGTCATGAAGACTGGCAAGGCAATCTTTGTAGAAAAGCCAATGTGCACTGAAGTCAGTGACGCCAAAGTAATTCGTGACCTTGCACTCTCCTACTCCAATGTTTTCTGGGTGGGACTTGAATACCGCTACATGCCACCAGTCGCCAAGGCAATTCAAATTGCATCGTCTGGCGACCTCGGAGACGTTGTAATGATTGCCCAACGTGAGCACCGTCATCCATTCCTCGTGAAGGTTGACAACTGGAACCGTTTTTCTAAAAACACTGGCGGAACACTCGTAGAGAAGTGCTGTCACTTCTTTGATCTAATGCGCCTCATTGCTCAGAGCAACCCTGTGCGGGTCATGGCATCAGGCGGTCAGTCTCATAACCACTTAAACGAGAACTACGACGGACGCACCCCAGACATTCTTGACAATGCGTACGTGATTGTTGAGTTTGAAAATGGCATCCGTAGCTCCCTGGATCTCTGCATGTTCGCTGAAGGAACAACAAATACTGAAGAGCTAAGCATTGTTGGCACCGAAGGCAAAGTTGAAGCATTCCTCCCTACCGGGCTAGTGAGAACTGGTGCTCGTAAAGGTTGGACCAAGGGTGTGAAGGAAGAAATCGTCACCAACGAAGAAGTTCTGGTTGAAGGATTCCACCACGGAGCTAGTTTTCTTGAGCACTTAGATTTAAAGCGCGCAGTTGAGAACAAGACTCCTGCGCTCGTTAATGCCGAGGATGGTTTCTGGAGTGTTGTTATGGGAGCTGCAGCTCACCGGGCAATCGACGAAAATCGCGTCGTGGAGATTGCTGAATACCTTTAGTGC
>CAINVQ010000107.1 GCA_903854175.1 uncultured Actinomycetes bacterium
GAATGCACCGGTCTTGAAAACCGACGTGGGGCGACTCACCGTGGGTTCAAATCCCACTCCCTCCGCCATAGAAACGACCACCGGCTTTTGCTGGTGGTCGTTTTCTTTTAGTGGCGAACGCGTGCCTTAAGACTGCTGATCCAGTCCGAAGCAGACTTACGAGCTTCACCAACTTCTTCTCGACGAGACTTCGCAGTATCGCCAGTAACTGGGTACGAACCAAGGAACTTCACAGGAGCTAAGTGTGCCTGAAGATCAGTAAGCAAATCACTCACAACATCATCGGCAACATGTCCTTCGAATTCCATAACAAAGCAGTAGTCGCCAAGAGCTTGCTTGGTCGGACGGCTCTCCAGCTTGGTGAGGTTGATGTCACGTGCGGCGAATCTACCGAGAATCGCGTACAGCGATCCAGGACGGTCTGCATCTTGGAAGCAAACAATCGATGTTCGGTCGTGACCTGTTGGAGAGGTAATTGCATCACGTCCAACGAGCACAAAGCGTGTCACGTTGCCGGGGTGGTCTTCAATGTTTGTCGCGAGCGAATTAAGTCCGAATAGTTTCCCAGCCATTGCAGAACCTACGGCAGCAATTGGCTCACTTGACGCAGCGACTTCGCTTGCGGCCTGTGACGTAGACATTGTTTGCCCGGTAGTAACGCCGAGCTTGTTGAGGTACCCGCGACACTGAGCAAGTGCGTGAACATAGCTAAAGACTTTTTTGACGTCACCAAGTTCAACACCGGGACGCGCCAACAAATGTAACTGGATAGGAATAACGATTTCGTGCTCAATTATGAGTTCGTGGTCGAAAACAAGTCCGTCGATTGTCGCTGAAACAGTTCCTTCGATTGCATTTTCTAAAGGAACTAGTCCCTTATCAACGCTTTCGTCACTCACGGCGCTTAGTAGGTCGCCAATTGAGTCATACGCAACCGCTTGGACATCATTCAGTGTGGAGACGGCCTCGTGTGAGAACGATCCCTCAGGCCCTAAGTATCCGACACGTACCATTCGCTAATTCTAGGCGACAGGGTCCATTCCCTAAGTGGCCAGAGCAGAATGAGTGCGTACGATGGCATTAGAGACGAAAGGCATCACTTATGGGCCATCAAATGTTTACGTACGACGAAAAAATCTCTGAGGCAATATTTACGTATTGCCGAGAACGACTTGCAATGGATCCAGTTCCACTGGACTACGGGAGTCTTGACCCTTCACCACTTCCAAGTCTCGATGGACTCATTAGCCCAGAGGGTAATAATCCAGAAGAGATACTCAATCTTTTTACTAAGCAACTAGCTGAGGCTGTAGTTTCTGCTGACTCTCCTGGATTCTTAGCGTTCATCCCCAACGCCCCTACGAAAAACTCCCTTCTTTTTGACATGGTTGTTGCTTGCTCTGGACTTAATGGAACTAGCTGGCTTGAATCTGCTGGAGCAGTGCTCGCAGAAAATCAGGCGCTCGAGTTTTTGTCTCATCGAGCGGGACTACCGCAAGGATCTGGCGGTGCATTTGTTTCTGGTGGGTCAATGGGCAATCTCTCAGGACTGACTGTTGGACGAGACGTAGGAAGAACTCGCCGTCCGAACATTGCACCCCACGAACTTCGTTTTGCAATCTCATCAGATGCACATTCGAGCATAGGAAAAGCACTTCACGTTATTGGTATTGAACCACTTCTTGTGCCTACTAATAATCACATGTTCACTCGTGAGCATTTAGAAGTAGCCCTGGCGAATGATCCCCACCCAGAAACAGTGATTGGTGTAGTCGCAACGTCTGGAACAACCAACGCAGGAATTATTGATGACCTGGAGGGTCTAGGGAGTTACGCACGTGAGCACAGTCTCTGGTTTCACGTTGATGGAGCGTATGGTGGCGCCGCAATAATGTCTGAATCGTACAAGGAACAGCTCAGTGGGATTCGTCACGCAGACAGCTTTGTAGTTGATCCACACAAATGGCTTTTTGCACCTCTCGACTGCGCGGCACTTATCTACCGTGATCCAACAACGGCGAGAAAAATAATTGCTCAGCAGGCGGGCTACCTCGACGTGCTCCACGCCGATGATGAGCATTACGAATGGAACCCGTCGGACTTCGCGTTTCATCTTTCACGACGCCCCAGAGGACTCCCTTTTTGGTATTCACTAGTTACGAATGGAATTACTGCTTACGAAACTGCCGTCCAAGCAGCTATCGATCTTGCAAAATCAGCAGAAAAGATGATCAATGAAATGGACCACGTGGAAATGATCCGGCCAGCAAGTCTTTCTATTGTTCTCTACCGAAGAAAGGGCTGGGGTGAAAAGCAGTACCTCGAATGGAGTCAACAATTGCTTCGTGATCAAATTGCCTTTGTAACACCATCGAAATGGGAGGGCGAATCTGTCGCAAGGTTTGCTTTCTTGCACCCAGATACTTCTGAAGAACTCGTTCGCAGCATCCTCGAGTCAATGCGTGATTAACGGCCCTTTAAGAGCGGGTCATTCGGGTTGCGAGTAACTTCACCGCGAAGCTTCTTCTGGCGCCACGCAATTCCACCGAGTGCTTCTAGGACAACACGGTTCCCTAGATACGCAGTTATTTCTGCATGGTCATACGGTGGTGAAACTTCAACAACGTCCATCCCGCACACGGGTACTTCCATGGCAATACGTCGCACGGCGTCAAGTAGTTGACGGCTTGAGAGTCCACCTGGCTCAGGAGTCCCAGTCCCTGGTGCTGAGCCAGGGTCAACTACGTCGACATCAACCGACAAAAACACTGCATCACAGTCATTCATGGCGAGCGCGAGCGCTTCAGTAAGCACATCATCAAGACCTCGAGAAACAATTTCACTCATTTCAAATGAGCGCATCCCTTGGTCCGCCATCCAAGCAAGTGTTTCTTCATCTGGCCAGTAACCACGAAGCCCAATTTGCAAGAAGCGGTCTCCACGACACGCACCTGATTCAATGAGCCTGCGCATAGGTGTGCCGTGACCATGGAGCGAGCCCATCTGAGTGTCACCAGTATCGGCATGGGCATCGAAGTGAATTACTGAAACTCTTCCCCATCCAATATGGTGGGCAACTCCAGTTACATCAGGAAGAGCAATCGTGTGGTCGCCGCCCAAGATGACCGGGATCACTCCCGCAAGTGCAACCTGCTTCACTCGTTGCTCGAGTCGCTCTAATGAGAGTTCCGTATCGCCAGAAGGCATCTCCACATCACCGAGGTCAACAACTCCTAGGTCAGTGAGCGGGTCAACACCAAGTGGAAGACTTGGGCGCATTCCATCGTGAGGTAGGTAATCAGTTATTCGAATTGCCTGTGGACCAAACCGAGTACCCGGGCGGTGAGAGGTTCCTCCATCGAAAGGTGCACCAATAATTACTGCCTTAGAGCTGTCCCATTCAGCTGCTGCGTCAGGATCAGCCGCAGGAACACCCAGGAACGTGGCGTCTGGTCCATAAAGGTTTCCTATGCGCATGATGCTCCTCGTGACTAATGGCTTTATCTAAACATACCTAATTCTGAGCGAATAATTGCAATGAAGCCCTACGATGTGTGTATGTCTAAGAAAAACTTCATTTCCACCTCACGAGTAATTGCAGCACCAGCTTCAAAGATTTTTGATTTGTTAGCTGATCCCAATCAGCACTCAAAACTTGACGGCTTAGGTTCAGTCGTGGGAGTAGCGAAGGGACCAGATCGATTATTTCTTGGTGCAAAGTTCAAGATGAAAATGAATCGCAAGGCGAAATACACCACTTCGAATGTTGTTTCATCCTTTGAAGAAAACAAGTGCATTGCATGGCATCACTTCTCACAATTCATCTGGCGCTATGACTTGGAAGAAGTATCGGGTGGCACCAAGGTCACCGAATCATTTGATTTCACAAAGCCTTGGGGTTTCTTTATTCCACTCATTGGTTGGGACACTGCAGACCTGAGGGGTATGGAAAAAACGTTAGAAATTCTCGAAAAAGTTGTTACGGCGTAACAGTTACTTTGCCGCCAGTATTAAGTAGCTCGACCCACGACTGACCTGGTGCCATCTCTATAGTTTTGCCCGAAAGCGTTTTGTAAATAATAGGGTCAGACATTACTGAACCTCTCGACCAGGTTCCCTGGATAACTTTTCCTGCCGTGAATACTTGAACAGTTCCAGATCCCTGAAGATCGCCATAGGAATTCATTGTGCCAATTCCATTTATATAGTTCACAAACATGACAATCACGTTTTTAGGTGATTCGCGTTCACCTGTCCCAGTTATGTCTGCATTTCCAAATATTGATCTATCCCAAGATTTAGTTGATGGATTCCAATTCCAGGTAACTGGGTAAATGCTTGGGAAGCCCACCGTAAAAGACGCGACACTCGCCCCCTTCACTTTTTTCCCAATTGAGCGGTAGCTAAATAATGGTTGAGGGGGTGTTGGATTTCCACCGAATGCAAATAATGACTCTCCAATTGCATAGAGGTTGTGAGGAGCTTGGCGTTTTGGATCTCTGTACATTGCAGTTCCAGCGCTTGTTTGATTGATGAGTTTTACTGGTGCAGTCATAATGCTGTTAATTGCATATTGAGCACCACCAGAGAACGCAAAGATCCCTCCAATTGGATACACAATCTGAGTATCAGTGGGTCGTACCGACCGGACTGGACCTATTTGAGTTGGAGCAGAAGAATTAAAAACAGCTGCGAGACGCGTGATCCCACCATTAACTATTTCTTCATAGACATCATCAGCTTTGGTAACGCCCCACTGTGGCATTGCATCAGGTGTATTTTCAATTTTTACTGTGAGAGCAGAACGAGTAAGAGATAAGCCGCTGGGGTCTGGTAGCCCAGTGAGAGGCGCGATTGACGGTGCTACAGAAGTTGTAGTTGGAGAAGAATTCTGCGTTGAATGAATCTTTGGCCAAAGACTTATTCCAGCAATGATGACAAGGGCAAGGACTATTAACGTAAGGAGTTTGCGCACTTTATTAACCTAATAACAATTTATAGATAATGGTATGCGGCAGTTTTGTTTCTGGACTTAAGTGCTCTGATCCTTCTATCAATTGCCAGTTATGGGCACGATAAAACCCCAGCGCAGTGTCACGACCATTTGCCCAAACCTGTTCAACGCCTAGAGACTTAAGTTCATCTTCAGCAACTTCAAGCACAATGCCACCTAGGCCTTTGCCCTGAACGTCAAAATCTGTCGCAACATAACGAAGTTGATATGTCTTTAACTCAGGATTTATTGGTGACTGTGATGGATAGAGCGAAGCACTCACAACTACACGATCATCCAAAAAACCTCCAAAATGAATAGAGGTGTCTTCAGTATCGCGAACGTAGGCAACTGATACGTCTGGGTTATCTGATCTAAGAACGCGACGGCGTAAATCATAAAGAACCTCTGGTGCCACCCGACGAACTTCAAATGTATTAGTCAAGTTTCTTCACCATGGTCACAAGCTTTATAGAAGTATCTCTATCCATTGTCACAGATCCACCATTTAAATTAAAACCAATTTTTTTATAGAAAGCCCTCGCCCGCACCATCGATTCAGTCACGTGTAAATAGAGTTCAGTCCCACCATGCTCCCTCGCCCAGCTCTCAACGATTGAAACAAGTTCACTCGCAACTCCAGTGCCGCGAGCTTTAGGACTTACAAACATGCCAAATAACCAGAAGGTGCCCGGGAACTGAGTATTCAGCCCTCCAGTCGACATACCTACAACTTCTCCATCTATCTCAGCGAGATAACAATTTCCAGAAGCCATTTCTTTCCAGCGCTCTGGTCGCCATTTTTCACATTCCTCGAATGTAGAACCAAAAGCATCCGGAGAATCTTTCAACGCCTCAAGTCGAATTTCTCGAAGCGCAATGTAATCGCTTTCGCTACTGCGACGAATTAAGTATCCAGGATTACTTGTCAAGATTCATTCGTTGCGCAACATTTTGCTCGGCTGGTGAGCCATGAGAAAAATTTTCCCGCACAGTGTCATGGTCAATTTCAGGACGATTCTGAGAAAGTTTGGATTTGCCCTGAACGTCTGTGACAGTTATTTCAATCCCAACTATGGCTTTAAGTTGCTGGTCATAATATTCAGATGGTGATTCGGAGATCTGCCACTGCGGGTCTCTAGATTTTTCGAACTCTTCAGTCACCGCAGCTGTTTGGTCTCGCAGCCACTGAGAGTCTGAATGAATTTTAAGTGTTCCACGAACTTCCGTCATTACAAAATTCCACGTTGGAACAACGCCAGGATTTTCAACTCGGCTTGGATAGTTACTTGGAGAAACATAGGCAGATGCCGCTAGAAAAATCGCCAAGACTTCATCACCCTCGTTCACCGCTCGCCACCATTTATTGGCCTTGGCCAAATGTGAAGTCAATGTTTTGCGATCATCACTTACGAGCACCGGGACAAAGACACTCTCCAGACCTTCAGGACTATTGACAATTAGTAGCCCGGCGCCTGCCTCTTTGACAATCTCCCAAGCAGCCTCTTGCTCAATGCTGAACTTTGCGGGAACGTACATGTTTTATTCTTCTCTGCGTGGAAGTCGCGCAGAATAAATTGAGTAGCCATCAACTTGTCGAACAAATGTTGTGGCGATCGTCGTCGCGAGCAGTATGGGTAGGAACAAATGAAAGCCATTTTGGGTCAACTCAACAACAATGACCATGCTGGCAAGTGGGGCCTGCATTGCTGCGCCAATCATCGCTGCAGCGCCAACAAGAGCAAAAGCACCAATCGGCGTGCCTGGCCAAAAATGCGTCCAGATAACCCCTAGGAATGCCCCTACGGCCGCTCCAGTACTAAGAAACGGCGTGAATAGCCCTCCGGCCGCCCCACTGCTCAATGTCAGTGAAGTGAGAAGTGGTTTTAAAGCGAAGAGCGCGAATAGCAGCCCAGCGCCACCAAGACCGAGCAACGCCTCATTGGCCATATCTTTTCCGTTTCCAAAAAGTTGCGGATAACGAATTCCTATGACACCAATCAACGCAAAGGCCAGAGGCATCTTCCAAAAAATTGAATTACCTTTTGCACGCTTGTGAGCAGCAAGCCCAATCAAGCGGACATACCCGGTAGCGAGGGCTCCAATAATGAGTCCAGCGGGAATTGACCACGCCATGATTGAGCCACTGAAATTGAAATTAGGTATGTGAGCGTACGTTGGACCCGATGAGAGGTAGAGCCATCCAGTAAAGGTTGCGATCAAAGAACAAGCCAACGCTGGAAGCACTGTTGGCAAAGAGAAGCTTCCAAGTAGTACTTCAGCAGTAAATATTGCGCCACCGAGTGGAACGTTATAAACAGCCGCGAACCCAGCGCCGCCGCCACAAGCGACGAGAAGTCGTTTTTGTGAGGATGAAAGATCAAACCAGTGCGATAAGACGCTTCCTGAAACTCCACCCATGAGTTTTGGTGCGGCTTCTCGACCAATGCAGGCGCCAAGACCAATGACAATTTCAGAAAGAACTGAGGTGAAGAAACTACGACGAATGGAAAGCTCTCCGTCACCGTTCCATACAGCTTCATCAATTTCTGACTTCTCATTCTTCAAATAACGTCGAATGAGGTACCAGCCAATTGCCCCTACAAAACCAGCAATAGTAAGCATGACAACTCTGTGCAGACCTGAGGTTGCACTCACAGCATCGCTATAACTTCCAGAGTTGTAATTAAAGGCGAGATGTTCAAACTGCTTGAGCACCCACATCAGCGCGATACCAAATAATCCAGTAGCGAACCCCGTTAGACATAGCGCTAACCAGAACTTTGGGGTCAATGGAGCGTCGTCGGAAGTGACGTTAGGTTGCTCCATGGCGCCACGACCAGAAGCAATTCGACTTTTAATTAATGGCTGTGGAAAGCGCTGACGCTCACTTTCACCACTTCGTTTTTTGAACATATTCCCCATTAGGTTTCTACAACTAATCGTAGCCCCGAGGGCACCTCGCTTAACGCGAAGAATTAGTCAAACAACTCTGGATCTGTTTTTACAATGTCATCCCATAGTGGTTGGAATGAGAACCAACCAGCGAGAGGGTGACCAGTTTGCTCCAATGTGTAGCGAGCATTCTCGTCAGAAATGTGAATTGGCTTACCAGCCGCTTCAGCAAGCAGCTGTGCTTGGCAAGTGCGCTCCATAGTGATGAACCACCATGCTGCTTCATCCACGGTCTGACCAACCGTGAAGAGCCCGTGGTTCTGGTGAATAGCTGCCTTAGCGTTTCCAAGTCCGTCAGCAAGAACACGACCGCTCTCTTCGTCGAGAACAATTCGCCCCCCACCTTCAGTAACGAGTACGTGGTCTTCAAAGAACACACATGCGTCTTGTGTAAGTGGGTCAAGTGTGCGCCCCAGTGACGAGAACGCTTTTCCATACACTGAGTGCGAATGGGCAGCAGCAATGACGTCTGGCCTGGCCGCATGGACTGCGGCGTGAATCACAAACGCAGCTCGGTTTACTGGCTTGTCACCATGAACAACTTCTCCAGCATGGTTTACCAAGATCAAATCTGAAACGCGAACGTGACGGAAGTTCATTCCAAAAGGATTTACCCAGAAGTGATCAAGCAGTTCAGGGTCACGTGCGGTGATGTGCCCGGCGACACCTTCAGAAAAACCAAGCTTTCCGAAAATACGAAGTGCACCAGCGAGCTTCTCTTTGCGGTGCTGTCTTTCTGCCTCAATTGAGTCGAATGTCGGTGGAAGATTGAACTTCAACTCGCTCTGTTGTGGTGTGAATTTCTCTGCAATATCAGTCATGGTTCCCCCTTGATTGCGATATAGACCCACTCTACATCTGGAGATACGTATTGTTTCTACTGGCCAAAATTGCCCTAGTAACCAAGCTCCACATCAATAATTCCTTCAAGCGGTTCACCATTTATATAGCGTCGAAGATTCTGGCAAAAGACTTCAGTCGCGCCAGCAAGAAATGGGCGCCCCGTCCACGAAGAGTGCGGTGTGATGAATGCCTTTTCGTGCGAGTAAAGCCAGTGGCCTGCTGGTAGCGGCTCTGGATCAAAGACATCAAGCGAAGCACGAGCAACTCGACCATCATCGAGAGCAGCTCGAAGAGCATTTTCATCAATCAAC
>CAINVQ010000108.1 GCA_903854175.1 uncultured Actinomycetes bacterium
CCACCAGCCGCAAGGCCAATTACGTACAGCGAATAGATACCCACCATTGGGCTGAGGTAACTAAACGCAACTGAGAAGTTGTCAAAAAACGAGAGAACTCGCGACAACTCCTGTTTATATCCGAGAGCGGCCAAGCGTTGATGTTCTTGGCCCTCCATGTGATCTGTAGACATACATCCCCCCTTGGCGCAACCTTGTGATTGCTACCACTTGTAACGATAATGAGGCAGAGCTTCAAAGCATGGTTTTAAACAAACCCTTAAAACTGGCTTATTCTCCTGTGAAAATATGAGAATCTAGAGGTATGGCTGCTGAAAATACTTCACGTGAAGAGTACGAAGAAATTATCCGAGACCTAAAAGAAGAAATAGCGCGCCTCAAAGAAGAAATACGAAAAATACGACGTGATAATAATGAGGTTCCGCCTCACTATTTGTAAAAAAGAATTTACTTATTTCTTCTTCGCTGCATTTATTACACGTCTGATCGAAACAGATAGCGCGCAAACAACTAGCACGGGTAGCGCAATAACAGCAACAGTATTATTGCCTGCGCCACGTAGCCCTGCGATGCTTCCAATAATAACGAGAGCCGCTACAAAAAGTTCTGGAGTATCACCAATAAGAAAGTCCCACCAAAACCTTCCAAAACCCTTTACGAGTCGCAGCACAAGTGAATTTCTATTACTCATGATTGTGCCTCAGCATTTACATCAGAGTGTTGTGACTTGGCAAGTATGACAAGCCCCCATGTGACAAGTGCATACATCACTACAAAAAAGGCAAGAAAACCATTGTCGCCTGGCCAAGAAACCTTTAGCCCCTCACCAACCCAAAATGTTCCATAGCTAACAGTCAAAACTCCAACACTCATTTTCATTGCATTTTCAGGAACAGAGGAGAGTTGCTTCGCAGCAATCGCACCCATGACCACCACAAGTGCAAACGCCACTCCTGCAGTCGTCGCAGCAAGACCTAACCGATGCGCAGAAGTGCCTAGCGTTAGAACAGTTATGACAACTTCAAGGCCTTCAAGAAATACACTTTTGAATGCCATTACGAATGCGAGACGGTCACGACCGATTGCTTGTCCTGATGCCTTGAGTTCAGCAACAGTTTCTTCGTAGATTGCATCTTCATCATGTTTTGCTTTGAACCCACTTGAGCGAAGTATTGCTTTACGCAACCACTGCAATCCAAAGATAAGCAGTACTGAGCCAACTACAAGTCGAAGAGTACTTAGAGGAATTTGAACAAGAGCTGGCCCTAACGTTGCAACGAGCGCTCCAAGTACGCCAATAGCTACGCCAACTCCTTCAAGGGCTGAGCGCCATCCTCTGGTGTGGCCTACGGCGAAGACGATTGTAAGTGCTTCGACCATCTCAACTGCACAGGCCAGAAATACTGCACTGACAAGAACTAGGGTCCCAGAAGAAAATATTGCTGCAATCATCTATGAACCCCTAACTACTCCGAGGCTACTTGTCGCGGCGGCGAAGTTCATCCTCTACTGCAGCTGGATCTAGTCCGCGACTCTTAAGAAGTAGCAGTGTGTGAAACCACAGGTCAGCAGCCTCGCTAATCACGCGCTCATCAGTTTCACTAAGTGCAGCGACTGCAAGCTCTACAGCCTCTTCGCCGACTTTTCTTGAAATAAGCGGCGTTCCTTCTTTCAGCATCTTTGAAACATAGGAAGCGTCAGACCCCTCTTGTTCGCGCTGAAGAATTTTGCGCCATAACCACGGTGTAAAGCACGAGGTTGATCCATCGTGGCATGTTGGACCGTCCGCATTTGCACGCACCAACACTGCGTCTTCGTCACAGTCAAGGACTACTTCTACTGTTCGAAGAGTATTCCCCGAGGTTTCACCCTTCTTCCAAAGCTGTTGGCGTGACCTCGAAAAGAAGTGAACGTACCCGCTTGACTTTGTGAGGGCCAACGCTTCTTCGTCCATCCATCCAAGCATCAATACTCGCCCGGTGGCATCATCTTGCACAATTGCAGCACGTAGCTCTTCACTCATACTTTTTCCTTTAATGGTCGTAGGGTAATTCCAAATGCTTCAATTTCACTTCTAAGGCCCATAAGCTCTGAAGGATTTTCGTGAACTATCGAGGCAATCAGTGCTGCATCAGTAATTCGTAATGCCTGCGCTACATGTTCCGCGTTTCCAGCACCACCAGAAGCAATGACCGGAATTGAAATAGCATCTCGAACTTGTTTTGTTAGTTCAAGGTCAAATCCTGTGCGCTGACCGTCTTGTCGAATTGACGTAAGAAGAATTTCCCCTGCACCCCGACTCGCTGCCTCAATCGCCCAAGGGACTGTTTTAATCTCAGTAGCGATTCTTCCACCGTGGGTGTGCACCACGCCGTCACCAGCATCAATGGCTACAACCACTGCTTGGCTTCCATAGAGTTCAGCAATTTCACTAATCAGTTCAGGATTACTTAAGGCAGCAGAATTGAGTGAGACTCGGTCAGCTCCAGCTTCAATGATTCGAGATGCATCATCAATAGTACGGATGCCGCCACCAACAGTAAATGGAATCTCTAAAACGTCTGCAACCTGTGCAACAACTGACGTCATTGTTTTGGCACCTTCAGGAGTGGCGGTGATGTCAAGGAATACAAGTTCATCCGCGCCACCATCGCTGTAGTGCTTAGCGAGTTCAACCGGATCACCAACATCGCGAAGTCCAACGAAACTAACACCCTTTACAACGCGGCCATTCGCGACATCGAGGCAAGGAATTAGACGCGAGTAAGGCATTGCTCTAAGAAGTTAAGTCCAGCGTCACCGCTTTTTTCTGGGTGAAACTGAACGCCAAAGAATGATCCATTTTGAACTGCAACACAGACTCCGTCTGATGTGGCAACTGTGTCAGGTGACTCACCTACAAAAGAGTGCGCAAAGTAGAACGATTCATTCCATGGATCAACGTTCGCCCAGCCAAGTCGTGGGACGCGCTCAGCTATCAGACGACGAACATTGCCTTCAATGAGTCCTAGGCAGGTGACGCCACCGTCTTCTTCGCTTTCTTCTAGCGCTAGCTGCATCCCGAGACAGATCCCGAGTGTCTGGCCACCATTTTGAAATCGCTGACGAAGTGCTTCTGCAGCCCCAGTTTCATTGAGGTGCGCCATTGCACTGCGTGCAGATCCAACGCCTGGAAGAACGACAAATGAAGCTTCGATGATTGCTGCAGGGTCACTGAGCACGACACTCGATTTACCGAGGTGCGTTAATGCAGCGCGAACTGAGCGGGTATTACCCGCGCCGTAGTCCACCACTACAACATCGCTCACAGAGTTCCCTTAGTTGAGTTGATCTGTGTTCCGCTCTTTACAAGTGCTTGTGCCATTGCACGCCCAACGGCCTTAAAACAGGCTTCAGCAACGTGGTGAGCATTTGTTCCCGTAGCTGTTACGTGCAGCGTGATTCGTGCTGTTTGTGCGAGGGACTCAAATGCGTGTGCCGCCATCCCAGGGTCAGGTGTTATTGAGATATTTGCTGTTGCGCGACCAGAGAGGTCAACAACCGCGTGAGCTAGTGCTTCGTCCATAGGAACTCGAGCTTCTCCGTAGCGAGCAAGGCCCTTGCGGTCTCCAAGTGAAATATCGAGTGCTTCACCAAAAGTGCGCATCATGTCTTCGACTACGTGGTGCTCGCCTGTTTCGAGGTCACCAACGCCTTCGAGACGAAGATCCATTCCTGCGTGGAACGCCATAGCGTGCAGCATGTGGTCATAGAAACCCTGCCCGGTGTTCACGTATACGCGGCCTTCACCAGGAATACGTAGACGTACCGTCAGGAGGGTTTCTGCAGTAGCGCGACGGTAGCGAAGTGGTGACGTTTCCACATCTTCACCCTTCAACACTGCACGAAGAGCTCCGAGCAGCATGTCATCATCGATTTCGTCACGAATGCTGATGCGAAGTCCACCCGTAAAGGCACGAACAATGGTGCCGTACGGCATTAACTTGTCAACGAGGTCCTGTGGATTTTCCATAGGAATAAACAAGAAGTTCGTATACGACTTTGTTGGCACGAGACCGAGCGCGCTGAGTTCTTTCACCATGCGCTCACGCTCAGCAATTTGACCTTCAATATTTAAAGGAACAGAAATCGCCGCTAATGCGAGTGAAGCAGAAAGTGCAGATACTGAAAGAGGAGCTTGGCGCGAAGTAATGACCGCTGTAGTTTCCTTAGACGCAATTGCGTAACCCACACGTGCACCAGCTAGACCGTACGCCTTTGAGAACGTGCGAAGAATAATTGCACCGTTGTCAACTTCATCAAAGGCATCAACACCCGCGTAGTCCGCGTAGGCCTCGTCAATGACGAGTTGTCCTGGAACCTTAGGGATATCTGGAAGTTCACCCGTTGGGTTATTTGGACGACAAACAAAAACCAGGTCGGCCTTCTGCGGGTCGTCAATAACTGTCGCTCCCGCCATGATTGCGGCGTAACGGTACATTGAGTATGAGAACGCCGGAACAGTTGCAATAGTTCCGCCTTCAGCGAATATTCGCGTAACCAGAACAATGAACTCGTCGCTCCCAGCTCCAATAGCAACTTGGTCAAGCTCAACTTCGTGCTTGTCCGCGATTGCTTGGCGAAGTGATTCGTAGCGTCCGCGGTCATATTCATTTATGTCCGCTAATGCCTTCGCGAGCGCAGCTGGTCGTGCTGTTGCTGGAGGTGTTGCTGGTGTGTTGCCATCGAAACGAATGATGTTTCTTGCGTCAATGCCGACCTTTGCTGCGATTGCTTCGTTTGATGGTGGCCACGTGTAGGCCTCGAGAGCTTGGGGATTAGTCACGGCGCGCCGTTGCCTTGTGGTTAGGAAGTCCTTCGAGTTCAGCAAGAGCTTCAATTGTTGGTGCCAATTTCTCAAGTCCTTCTTTAGTTACTCTCTGCACAGTGACGGTCTTCATAAAACTCTCCAACCCGAGTCCACCAGTTGACTTAGACCATCCGCCTGTTGGCAGAACGTGGTTGCCACCAGTTGCGTAGTCGCCCGCAGGAACTGGTGAATACTTACCAACGAACACTGATCCAGCATTTCTAATACGAGATGCCAGTGATTCTGCTTTTTCACCAAGTAAGAAGACGTGCTCAGCTGCGTACTTCTCAACTTCTTCAAGTGCTGCTTCAAGGTCACTGCCAACACGAACAATGAACCCTCGAGAATCAGGACCGTGTTCCATTTGTGCAGCCATTTCTTGATCAACGAGTGACTCGTCAACGCCGTCATCAGCAACGACAACAATTTCACTCGGTCCAGCTGGAAGGTCAATAGCGACGTCACGACTCACTAGAAGCTTGGCTGTGTTCACAGCTGCATTTCCTGGCCCAAAGATTTTGTCAACTGGTGCAATTGACTCCGTGCCATACGCCATGGCAGCGATTGCTTGTGCTCCACCAATAGCCCACACTTCATCAATGCCTAACAATGTCGCCGCGGCGGCGACTGCAGCGGCGCCACTTGGCGGGGTGCAAACAACAATGCGCTCAACACCAGCGACCTGTGCCGGGATTCCCGTCATGATTAGCGACGAAACAAGGTTTTTAGGAACATAGAGGCCCACTGAACGAAGAGGTGTCCATCGACGTTCAAGCGTGACTCCTGGTGAGACTTCCATCATGATGTCCTTGGGGCGCTGCGCTGCGTGCCAGGTACGAACGTTCTCTGCAGCAGCGAGTACTGCAGCGGTTGGAATGTCACCGTACGCTTCTGCACGTTGTGGCTTGTCATAGTTCGTTCCATCAAAAAGATTTGTCCACTCCGCAACCGCAGCGTCTCCACGTTCGCGTACGTCGTTAACAATGTCTTCAATGGTGAACTTGCGATCTACTTTGACTTCGGAACTCATCGGACCATTCTTTCTACTGGAAGGGTAAGGATTGAACTTGCACCACATGCTTCAAGCTTTGGCAGCAATGACCAAATATCTGCAGCCGGAACAAGGGCGTGGACTGAAACTGTTGATCCATTTGCGAGGTCCATAATTGTTGGCGACCCCTTAGTTGGAAGCAGTGCCGTTACTTTTGAAAGATCACTTTTTTCTACGTTGCACATGAGGTAGCGATTAGCGCGTGCATTAATTACTGATCCAAGCACAGTTGAGAGTGTTCGAGCCGCTTCAAGATTCGCTGAACCAACTCGACCAACGAGTACGGCTTCGGATTCAAAGACAGTTCCAATAGAGCGAAGCCCATTAGTTCGAAGTGTGCTGCCTGTTGATACAAGGTCAATAACAGCATTGGCGAGCCCTAGTCGTGGTGAAATTTCAACCGAACCTGAGACTCTGACAATTTCTGCTTTGATTCCTTGCTCTTTTAAAAACTTGGCAACAATGTTTGGGTGAGACGTTGCAATGCGTCTTCCTTCAAGATCAGAAATCTGCGTTGCTGAATCTTCCATAGGAACAGCTGCCTGTAGTGAACACGTTCCGTAACCGAGTCGAAGAAGAACTTCAACATTGCTTTCACGCTCAGATACGAGGTCTAGTCCGGTGATGCCACAGTCAACAACGCCATCTTGAACGTACTCAGGCACGTCGTCAGCACGTACGAAGAGAAGATCAATGTCAGCATTGCGACAGTGTGCTTGAAGCACACGCTCGCCCGGCTCTTGTGGCGATACACCACTCGCCTCTAGAAGTTGCCACGAAGGTTCACGAAGGCGACCCTTCGAAGGTAATGCCATGGTTAGTCGATTCATTTGCGACCTTTCTTTAGTACAGCCTGGTAACCACCTTCGCCGTGGTGTAACCACTGAGCGACTCGAGTCACTGTTGCTGTTGACGCACCGGTGCGTCGGGAGATTTCTTGATACGTAATTCCCTCATTGACAAGGCGAGCTACCTGCAGACGCTGGCCCATTGCATCGAGTTCAGTTCCAGTGCAGATGTCCTTTAAAAAGGCCGCAATGGTCTCGGGGTCGCGCAGTCGTGCAAACGCAGCCACGAGTTCGTCGAAACGTTCCCCCGTCTCGGGTTTGGCATCTGCTGGTAGTACTTTGCCTGAGGTCATATTGCTATGCTAGCATGCTCACACGCTACTATGCAAATAATTCCTGCCCTAGACCTACTTGGCGATAACGCCGTGCGCCTTGAACAAGGCGACTACGACCGTGTCCTATTTCGCCAGCCCATTGAAGAATTCATGGGAAGAATCGTCGACACTAGCC
>CAINVQ010000109.1 GCA_903854175.1 uncultured Actinomycetes bacterium
CGTTGCGTTGCAAGGACCAAGTGAATACCAACAGCTCGGGCCATCTGTGCAATTCGAACGACCGACTCTTCTACGTCACGTGCCGCCACCATCATGAGGTCATTTAGCTCGTCAACAACAATGACAATGTAAGGAAATTTCTCTGGACCAGGCTGTTCTTCTCTGTCTGACTCGAGTCCAGATCCTCGCTCGATAGCTTCTGCGACTTGCTCACGAACAGTTGGCTCAGGCTGTAATTCTCCTCGAGCAATCATCTCTTGGTAGCTCGTGATGTCACGTGCACCGCTTGCGGCGAGAATGTCGTAACGACGTTCCATCTCTTTTACCGCCCAAGCAAGCATTCCAGCGGCTTTTTTAGGATCAACAACCACTGGAGCAATGAGGTGAGGTAAGTCGTTGTACTGGCCCATCTCAACTCGCTTTGGGTCAATGAGCACAAGACGTAGTTGATCTGGAGTTGCGCGCATTACGAGTGAAGTAACTAGTGAGTTGATGCAAGAACTCTTTCCAGCTCCTGTGGCTCCAGAGATAAGAACGTGGGGCATCTCGCCGAGATTGACAACAACTGTTTTTCCTGAGATGTCTTTTCCAATTGGAACATCGAGCGCGTGATGAGCTCCAGTTGCTTCATCAGATGCGAGCAAGTCACCAAGCGCTACAAGTGTGCGTTGTCGATTAGGAACTTCGACTCCAATTGCTGATCGACCAGGAATAGGCGCCAAGATTCGAACATCTGGTGAAGCCATGGCATAAGCAATGTCTTTGTTCAGTGACGTAACTCGTGCAACTTTTACTCCAGGTCCGAGCTCGAGTTCATAACGAGTAACAGTTGGTCCAACTGTGTAACCAACCAGTGTGGTGTCAACGCCGTGGGCCGCCAGAGCTGTCACAAGCTCAGCTCCAGCCTGATCAATCGCACTTCGGTCCTGCTTTTGCTCTTTGGTTCGCCCGAGCAGTGACATTGGAGGAAGTACCCAGTCACTGTGCATTGGCGCAACTTTGGCTACAGGTTTTACTGGCTTAGCGGGAGACGGATCAGCTGGTTGAGCCGGAGGTGGCAACTCTTCTTCATATTCCACAACAACATCTTCTGGAAATTCCTCTTCGTACATATAGGGCTCTGGAAGTGCTTCGACTTCTTCAATTACTTCTTTCTTGCGTCGACGACGAGGTTTTTCTTCAACCTCTTCTGCTTCTTCGTAATTCTCGTCAACTTGCGGACGTGAATTCCACCAAGCAGCAAGTCGCCCACCCAGTGCCCTCATAAGAGCACCGAAGGCAAATACAAGTGCACGTAGTCCAATTCCAGTTGCAACCATGACAGCAACGATGATCACTGCAAAGAGAACAACGAGTGCTCCGGCAATTCCAATTGTTTTGTGAAGTCCTCCCCCAACGAGTACTCCAAGCCATCCACCACCGTGAGCAAGTTCAGCGGTTGAGGAGCTGAGCAATGGACGTCCACCAAAGATGTCTCCAAGTCCGCACGCACCAATAAGACCAAGTCCGACTCCCCAGCCAAATCTTGTTAGGTCAACTTCGAGGTTGCCCCAAATAAGTCCAGCTCCAAGGGCGATCAGAATTGGTGGAACTACGAATCGACCAATACCAAAAACTGATGAGAGTGCTTTTGAAATGCTGTGACCAACTGGGCCAAGGGCACCAGCCTCAGCTAGTAAGCAGAAGAGACCGAGAACAATTAGAAGGACAATCCAAATGTCTCGCTCGTGGCGTTTCCAGGCAGACGGCGTGTCGCTAGACGCTGAGCGCTTCGTTGAACGAGCGGGTGCCTTTTTTGCAGGCTTTTTCTTGTGTCGTGCTTGTGCCACAACCATCTAACTTACTGAACTTATGCCCATTTTTAGTGCCAATCCACCTAGTCTGGTCACATGCCTCAGCCAGACGCCTCTTCAATCAAGCTTGCCGAACGACTCGGCGTTAATGCATGTGTGGGGACCATTGTCTCTTCAAAGCAGATAAGCACCTCTCTCTACGAGGTAGTCCTCTCGGGGAACGCTGAATTGTTGAGTGGAGTCCCTGGCAACGACGTGATGGTTCGAATGACTGACAACAATGGTGCATTTGGCCGCCGCCGCTACAGCGTGCGCTCAGTAGACCCAGAAAAAGACCAATTCACACTCTGGGTGAGCACTGACCACGAAGGACCTGGAAGCACGTGGGCTACGTCAGCAAAGCCCGGTGACAAAGTTGACCTCGTCGGGCCAAGAGGAAAGATTCCACTTGACCCACTTGCAGACTGGTATCTCTTCATGGGAGACGTGTCGGGGCTAGCGGCTTTTTACCGAATGGCCGAGAGTATTGAACTTCCCGGCAAAGCAATATTCATAGTTGAAATAGAACACGACGATGATGCCGTTACCGTTGCATTCGATGAAGGACTCGGCGTTACTGGAATATTCGTTGACAAAAATGGCCGCGCCGCAAACGATCCAGCAGGTCTCTTAAGCGGACTAAGTGCTTTTGCATTTCCACCAGACGATGGCCACGCTTATCTCTTTGGAGAATTCTCAATCACCAAGGTGCTTAGTGAAGCCCTGCTTGATCGCGGTCTAAAGGACGAGCAGATCAGTCGTAAAGCATTCTGGCGTCAAGGTGAAAAGAACGCTGAAAATGGAGAGCCGAACAAAGAAAACTAGAGAACAACTATTGCGGGTAGCAGAACAGGCTGACGGCGATACTTTTGTCCAAGAATTCTTCCCGCGGCTCGTTGCGCAGCTTTATTTAGAGAACCTTCATCACGGTCACCTTCGCTGAGCGCATTTTGAAGCGAGTCGCGAACAGTATCAGTAACAGCGTCAAGAAGTTTCTTATCGTGCTCGCCTTCAAACCATCCGCGTGTCGTGATGCGAACCGGCTGCACAATTACTCCTCGTTCACGGTCGATTCCAGCTGATATTTGAAGTACGCCATATTCCGCCAACATTCGACGCTCTTCGAGTGGCTTCTCATC
>CAINVQ010000110.1 GCA_903854175.1 uncultured Actinomycetes bacterium
GTCCTTAACGTACGACTGTTCAACCAAGACTCGCTCTTTGAACCAGCCATTGAGGCGGCCTTCGATGATCTTTGGAAGTGCAGCGTCAGGCTTACCTTCGTTGCGAGAAATTTCTTCCACGGTCTTGCGCTCAGAGTCAATATCAGCCTGTGGCACATCGTCACGGTTGAGGTATTGAGGCTTAGCAAATGCAATGTGCACAGCAACTTCGTGTGCAACTTCGTCGCTGCCATCTTTCACAACTACAGCTACAGCATTAACACCACGACCTGATTGGAGGTGAATGTAGGTATCGATTACTTCGCCGGCCTTAGCTTCGAGGCGGTAGACACGACCCACTGAGATGTTTTCCTTCAGTGTCGTCAACAGATTCTCGATGCGATCTTGGAATGAAGCAACTGCTCCCTCGCCGTCAGCACAAACAGCGGCTGCAATTTCATCAACAATCGCTACAAACTGCTCTGACTTAGCTACGAAGTCTGTCTCGCAGCGCATTTCAACGATTGCGGCAACGTTTCCGTTGCGAACTACTGAAACGGCTCCTTCGCCAGCTTCACGGTCAGCACGCTTTGCAGCAGATGCAAGTCCGTTTACGCGCAACCATTTGGTCGCTTCTTCCATGTCGCCATTCGTCGCTTCGAGCGCCTTCTTGGCATCCATCATTCCTACGCCGGTTGACTGGCGCAGGGATTGTACGTCTTTAGCAGTGATAGCCACTGGTATCTCCTTAGATCTAAAAGTGAATTAATTAAGCGACTGGTTCAGCAGCGACTTCAACAGCCACTTCTGCAGGTGCTTCAACTGGTGCTTCAACAACAGCAGCAGCAACTGGTGCCGCTGGTGCCTTTGTCACTGCAGGACGGTTCGCACGAATGTAGCGACCTTCCGTTACAGCATCAGCCATCAAACGACATAGGAGTCCCACGCCGCGGATTGCGTCATCGTTACCAGGAATTACGTAGTCAATTACGTCTGGGTCACAGTTTGTGTCCACAACAGCAACGACTGGAAGCCCGAGCTTGCGAGCTTCAGTAACAGCAATGTGTTCCTTCTTTGTGTCAATTACGAACACAGCGTCTGGAACACGATCGATTGTTGAGATACCACTCAAGTTGCGGTCGAGCTTTTCTAGTTCACGTGAGTGACGAAGAGCTTCGCGCTTAGGCATTCCTTCGAAGTCACCTGCGCGCTGCATGGTGCGAAGTTCCTGTAGGCGCTTAACGCGACCAGAAACAGTTGAGAAGTTAGTAAGCATTCCACCAAGCCAACGCTGGTTAACAAATGGCATACCGCAAGCCTTCGCGTAGTCCTCAACAGGACCCTGGGTCTGCTTCTTTGTGCTCACGAAGAGAATTGTTCCGCCGTTAGCAACGAGGTCACGCACGTAAGCGTATGAAGTCTCGATACCGCTAAGGGTCTTACGAAGATCGATTAGGTAAATGCCATTTCGCTCACCAAGGATGAAGCGACGCATTTTTGGGTTCCAACGACGGGTCTGGTGCCCGAAGTGCACGCCCGAGTCAAGTAGTTCCTGCAGAGTGACAAGTGCCACGATAATTTCCTTCCGTTCGGTTACTAGATCCATGTGGTGCACCGCAGAACGGTGACCGTACGAAACCACAGGGATATTTCTCGTGCTTTCCCACTGTGGGAGAGCCAAACCATGATAGTCGCTTCGAACTACCCCCGAGGATGGGTCTGGCGATGGACCTTTTGAAGGCGTGATTTTGAAACGTGGGTGTAGAGCTGGGTAGTGGTGAGACTCTCATGTCCTAGTAATTCTTGGACAACGCGAAGGTCGGCTCCCCCTTCGAGCAAATGGGTGGCGTAGGTGTGGCGTAGAGCGTGTGGGTGCACATGGCCCATTGCCACACGGTTATCGAGAATGCGACGAACATCTCTGGGGCCAAGTCGATTCCCTCTCCTGTTAAGAAATAGCGCATCTTTCGGAGAATCTGGTGTTGCTACGAGGTCACGAGCATCACGGGTCCAAGTTCGAACTGCTTTTAGGCCTTGCTCATGAAGCGGAACAATTCGCTCCTTTCGACCTTTACCTAGGACTCGTAGTAACCCTTGTTTAAAGTCAACACTTGAACTGTTGAGTCCACACAGCTCACTCACTCGAAGCCCCGCTCCATAGAGAACTTCGCAAACTGCTCGGTCGAGAACTGCGAACTTGTCATCTCCCCAGTCAACGTCAAGAAGATTTTCAAGTTGTTCGCGAACCACAATCTTTGGTAACTGTGTATTTGGTTTTGGCGCAGAAAGTCTTGAGGAAGGATTTTCATCAAGGTGACCTCGAGCAACGAGCCACGTGAAGTAGCTGCGTAACGATGCTCTACGTCTCATAATTGAAGTCCGCTCGTCACCACGTGAGGTCATAAAGGCTAGGTATTCACGAAGTGTTCGTTTTGTAATCTTCGTGAAGTCAGAATGCTTCGTATTTTCAGCCCACTGCACGAACTGCTCAACATCACTTAGGTACGCACGAAGAGTCGCTGAAGAGCGGTCGGCTGCCTTCAAGGTCGTTGCGAAGCCCTCAATGAACCAGGGGTCTTTGCCCCGAGCTGATTTCTGCGTTCCCGACACATTCCAAGGCTACTGAGCGTCATTGCAAAAGGTCGTGACCTCAGTAGGCTTGGTGTATTCCTAAGGAGAACCCGTGCCTCGCATTTTGATTGTTGAAGATGACGACCACATCCGCACAGCGCTTCGACTCATGTTTGAAGGCGAAGGCTTCGAAGTAGACGATGCTCCAAGCGGTGAGGTTGGCATTGCGATGTTTACTCGCATGTCAAGCGACGCGGCCATTGTTGACATCATGCTTCCGGGCATCTCAGGCTTTGAAACCTGTAAACAAATTCGAGAAGTGAGTGACTGTCCCATAGTCATTGTTTCTGCCAGAGATCAAACATCAGATGTTGTCCTTGGACTTGAATCAGGCGCTGACGACTACGTGACAAAGCCCTTTGTTCCTGAAGAACTGCTCGCCCGAGTGAAAGCGCACCTTCGTCGTCGCCCAGAAAAAAGTGCCAACTCATTCAGCCTTGGTGAACTGACGGTTATCCCAGACGAAGGAATTGTAAAGAAGAGTGACGGAAGTGAACTTCACCTCACTTCAACCGAATTTCGACTTCTTACTGATCTTGCATCAATGAACGGGAAGGTCTTGTCAAGAGAAGATCTACTTGAGCGTGTTTGGGGATACGAC
>CAINVQ010000111.1 GCA_903854175.1 uncultured Actinomycetes bacterium
CGCTATGAAAACCCAGCTCTGTCTACGTTCCTTGACGCCGTCAACAATGACGGGTTCACCCGATGAAACACCGGCCCATTGTTCTTGGCGCAGGAGATTTCCCTGGCGAATTTCAATGGTGTACTTTTTCACGCCCCATTTTAACTCGTTGACTTCCGCATTTTGTGGTCAAGAAACGAAAGAGATTCGAGTGACGTGACTGAACGAACAAATATAGAGATCATTATCAAAGCCACACGAACCGAAAATAACTGACTGCAAGGGGCTTTCGGTAGACACACGGTACATTTCTTCGCCAGTCATGACGTCAAGAATGACAATGTCCTCTTTTCCAGTTTCAACACGGAAATCGTTCATCATTACAAGCCCATCGTTTGCAAGAAGAATTGGGTGCATTGCGTGATTCAGTTTTTTCTTCCACAGAGGTGTTGTTGGGTTATCAAATTTGAAGGCCGTAACAACACCATGTGCACTGTCGTAGCCAATTGCAACTTCTCGCTCAACATCAATGCACGGTGGATTCGACACGAGGCTCTTAACTTCGTCATGAACTGGGTACAGAGTTACTGCACCATCTTCTAGCGAGATACGGATGAGCTTTTGAGAGGTCTCTGCGTCACCAATACCAATCAGTGAAGTCGTGTAGTGCTGTGATCCTGCACCGTTGTCAAGCAACCAGACATCTTGGTCGGTAATTACTGGGTCCCAGCCAAACTCTTGACCAATTTCACTGCGGTAAAGAACATCGAAACTCGGATCAAGTTTTAGCGATGTGCCATCCCAGTTAATTCGAACAACTCTGTCCATGGTTACGACATAAATAGATTTGCCTACGCTGCTGAGACGCGAAACCGACCCTTCATTCAGTACCAGTGAGTTCAGTATGACCAGATTTGTTGGATCGATGAGTACAAGCTCGCAGTCAGCTGCACGATTTGAACTTGGCTCACCAGCGCGAGCACCACCAAAGTCCTTTAATACAATTTCGCCGCTATCGAGAATTACGAATGAGTTGTAAGGACGATTGCGCGGAAGTTCTAGCGAATTGACGAGAACTAAATCACTACTCAGTTGGTGGATGTAGCGGCCAAAGACAACGTAGAGAAATCCATTTGCGTGTGCCGCGATTCCGCCTGGCCACGTTGGCCCTGCAACCAAGTCTTCTGACCTTGAAATTACATCCAGCGTTACTGGATCAATTTGCTCTACCCAGCTGACTGCTTCGTCTCCACCCGTGTGGCACAACAAGAAAACTTCGCCAGGGTCTCTAAGTACCGTCATTGTGTTCACGATTGAAAATCGAGATACAACGTGTGCAGTTTTGCCACGTATATTCAACCCCGAGGCGATTTCACGACGAGCTGGGCTGCCATCTTCGCCTGGCCATGGGCTCTTCCAGTATCCGAGTGCAGAATTCATATCTATGTTTTAGTCCTTCTCAATGTCACTGGCGTACCGTACGGTGTTGATATGCCTTTTGAACAGTCACTTCCTAAATCACTATCGCCTTCTCGTCTCAACGACTTTCAGTCGTGCCCCCGCAAATATCAACACGCCTCAATTGAGAGACTCCCCCAACCAGCCAGTTACGCCAGCGCCAAAGGGAACTTCGCTCATTACATTTTTGAACACCTGTTCAAACTTCCTGCAACCGATAGAACAATTGAACAAGCTCGCTCATTTGTATCTCCAGCAATTGATTCAGTATTAACCGATCAAGTGCGAGTTGATATTGACCTCACTGATGCAAAGTTTGATGAACTTCTTCAAGAAACAGAAGAAATAATTGTGAAGTATTTCGAAATGGAAGATCCGCGAAGTGTGACACACGAGGGAGTCGAGCTTCGAATGGGAGTGACCATTGATGGTGCACCACTATTTGGAATCTTGGACCGACTTGACCGCGACGAAGATGGAAACCTCATCATTGTTGACTACAAAACTGGTGGACTGCCAAACCGTTCGTTTGATTCATCAACGTTCGCAAACGCTGAAC
>CAINVQ010000112.1 GCA_903854175.1 uncultured Actinomycetes bacterium
ATGTGGCGATGCATGTGATTCATGGAATAGATACGAAGAAGATCTCGACATTATTGAGTCACTTGGGCTCAACTCATTCAGACTCTCTTTGGAATGGGCAAAAATTGAGCCACAGCAAGGAGTCTTTTCTCAAGAAGTCATAGCGCACTACAAAGACGTGCTCGAAGCGTGTCACGCCAGAGGAATTCAAACTGTTGTAACGCTGCACCACTTCACGCTGCCACTTTGGGTGGCTGACCTCGATGGTTTTGAAAATCCAAAAATTTCTGAGTGGATGGGAAAGTACGCAGATGTTGTAGCTCGAGAACTAGGCGACCACATTGACATTGCGTGCACAATTAACGAGCCGAACATCGTTGCACTCATGGGATATTTGCTCGGTGTCTTTCCACCACAAGTGAGAGACCGAGATCGGTATAACAAAGTCAACGAAGCTATGCGTGCGTGTCACGTCACAGTTCGTGATGCACTTAGAAAAGGACCAGGGACCTATCCAATTGGACTCTGCCTTTCAATGCAGGAATATGAGTGTGTTGAAGGTGGGGAAGAGACAATGGACATCATTCGAACATCAATGGAAGATGAATATCTTGCAGTTGTTGGTGATGATGACTTTATTGGCGTGCAGTGCTACACCAAGGTTGAATTAGGGCCAAACGGAATCATTCCAGCTACTGGTGAAATAACAGAAATGGGTTATGCCTTCTGGCCAGAGTGTGTTGAGTACACAGTTCGACGTGCTGCGAGCGTTACTGGAATTCCAGTTGTAGTTACTGAAAATGGAATTGGAACTAATGATGATGAGCAAAGAATTAGATATCTCAATGGTGCGCTGCAGGGTCTCGCAAAAGTTATTGACGAAGGACTAGATGTTCGCGGATACTTCCAGTGGTCGCTTCTAGACAATTTTGAATGGACGCTCGGTTACCGTCCAAAGTTTGGAATTGTTGAGGTAGATCGCACGTCGTTCAAGCGAACACTCAAGCCATCGGCACAGTGGTACAGCGACGCTGCAAAAAAATTCCCTGAACCATTTAAATAATTACGAAAGCGCAAGTCGCTCAAACTGAACCAGTGGGGCCTCAATTGATTTGAGAGCTTCACGCATTGCTTCAATCTGTGAAGACGATGAAGTAACAGAGCGGTCCTTTACGAGGTTGTGTTCCTCGTTGGGGTCCTCTTTGCGGTTAAACACCACGTCACCATGGAATGAATTCATCCTGGCCCAGAAGGGGACATCATCGCCAGTAGTAAATGGCTGGCGAATTACTGGGATGTCAGAACCAGGCATGTATTCCAAAGTTGCTCGTCGGTCAGGTCGGGGAAGTCGAATATTTGGGTACGCGTGGATTGGCATTGTTGACCATCTATTTGAGTACATCTCTAATGGACGGTTGCCTTCGATGGGTGCGCGAACAAATTTTGTTTCATTATCGATGAAGACAACTTCTCTGCCCCAAATTCCAGTGAGGATGTGGTCGCGCTTAGAGCCTCCAGTTCCATTAAGGACTGAAAGAAGTGAATGCCCATGTGTTCGGTGCTCTGGCGATACGGCGAATACATCGCAAAGTGTTGCATGAATATCAACTGTTGTTGTTAAATCGTTTACTTCTGCTGCTGGCCGATCGGGCCAAGCAATCATTAATGGGATGTGGCCCATTTCAGAATAAATAGGAACTCCAGGTTTCCCCCAAATGCCACCACGTTCTCCTAAATAGTGACCGTGGTCGGTCATAACAATTACTGCTGTGTCTTTCCAAGCGTTTGTTTCGTCCAAGGCATCGAGAACTTTGCCGAAGTAATGGTCAATCATTGAAAGCTTGGCACCGTAGTTTGCACGAATGTGTCGTCCCGTTTTCTCATCAGGCACATTCGCTCCACCCGCGTCGGTGTATGGCGGCCAAATTACTTTTGGGCCCTCCCATTCTTCGTCGTACATCGATGCCCAAGGCTCAGGTGTGTCGAACGGTTCATGCGGATCGAATTCATCAACAAACAAAAAATAACGCTCATCGGAATCTTTGTTTTCTCTGATCCAATTTGCAGCAGCAGTCATTGTCTTTGGGCCAGGAAAGTCTTCGTCATTTTTAAAATAGGTACGTGATTTGTCGTAGCCACGTTCAATTGATGCGGGCTGAGCTGCAAGTGCGGGGGACCCGAACCAGGAAGGGTCTAGCCGTGTCTTCCAAGGGTCATCTTCTCCACCACGAATGTAATCCCATGCTGAAAAGTCAGTGTGATAATTCTCTCCACCAGATTCAAAAAGGTGTGGGTGATCAGTAATTAGTTGTGTAGTAATACCTTTTCTACGGAGCTCGAAGGTAATCGCATCTTCCCAAATTTCAATCGAGCCCCATGGACGCCACAAAAAGTCGAGGGCACCACAAAGAATGTCGTGTCGTGCAGGCATGCAAGGTAGCGAGCCAGTGTGGTGGTTCGCGAATTTAATAGAACGATTAGCAAATCGTGTGAGATTCGGTGTAGTGAACTCATTAAA
>CAINVQ010000113.1 GCA_903854175.1 uncultured Actinomycetes bacterium
AAGACATGAATGTTTAGTGGAGCTCGAACACGATGAAAGTTGGTACACGAGTTCGTTTTATTCGCCTGACTCCTGGGCACGGTGGCCACGACGTAGAAGCTCGTGTTGAAGGATTTGGAGACCTATATCTCAAGTCCAGCATTATGAAAAAGGCCTAAAACTAGTGAGCTGAAGCGCTCGCTTCTTTAAGTTGACCTTTTCCGGGCAGAGGCTTAATCACGGCTAGCGCCACGATGTATGAAATCCCAGCGATTACAAAGCAGCCATGGTGGAATCCGTTCATGAATGACGAAACTACATCCGGCTGAATCTTCTCTGCGAGTGATGATGGCAAGCTTTGCAATGTTCCGACTGCTTGTTGCATTGATGAGGAGGCATTCGCTCCTACCGCTGCAGGTACGTTCGCTGTCTTAAACGCACTAATAATTTGTGGTCCAAATACTGAGCTAAATACTGAACCAATTACTGCAACACCAAGGGTTCCACCGAGTTCTCTCGTCACGTTGTTCACTGCTGATCCCCCACCAATCTGGCTCGGGGGGAGCGAAGTCATAATTGCTGCAGTTGATGATGCTCCAATTAATGCGAAACCGAGAGCCATTACGCACATTGATCCAACAACCGGGCCGAAATATGCAGAGTCTGCAGACTGCAGACCTATCCAGAGAATGCCAGTACCTTCAATGGCGATTCCGAGACTGATGATTAAACGCGCACCGTACTTAAGTGCCAAGCCCGCACCGATTGGTGTGAAGATTCCGGTAACAATTGCGAACGGCAATGTGTGAACACCTGAAGAAAGTGCTGAGTACCCGCGAACTAATTGAAAGTACTGAGTAACTAGGAAAATAAAACCAAATAGTGCAAAGAATGAAATTGCTATTGCACCGGCACCAGCTGAAAATGCTGGACGCTTGAAGAGTCGAACATCAAGCAGTGGTTCTTTTCGACGAAGTTCCCAAAGGACAAAAGACACAAGCAAAATTGCAGACGCTGCAAAGAGTAGGAGCGTAGTTTGTGCCTTCCACCCCCACGAAGGACCTTGAATGATTGCAAGCAACAATGTGGTGAGTCCTACTGAACCCAGAAGAAGACCAAGTAAGTCAAAACGATTAACTTGCGGACTCTTTGATTCGGGAATGATGAAGTAACCAAATGCAAGGGTGATTGCGCAAAGTGGGAGGTTCACAAGAAAGATTGAACCGAACCAGAAGTGAGTAATTAATGCCCCACCAGTGATTGGGCCGAATGCAACCGCAGCACCTGATGTTGCGCCCCAGAAACCAAAAGCTTTGGCTCGCTCTGCTGAGTCTTCAAAAACAACAGTGAGGATTGACAGTGTTGCTGGGAAAATAAATGCAGCTGCCATTCCCATGAGTGCGCGCCAGCTAATCAGTTGTGAAGTTGAAGTGGACCATGCAGCGAGTGTGCTGAAGAGGGCAAAGAAAACCAAACCAAACTGCATAGTCCTTTTACGACCAAAGCGATCTGACGCTGCTGCACCGGCGAGAAGTAGCCCAGCGAATGGAAGAGAATAGCCGTCAACGATCCACTGAAGAGCAGAGTTAGAAGCATGAAGATTTTGTGAAAGCGCTGGGATTGCAACATTCACAATTGTGTTGTCAACGACAACTAAGAAAACACTGAGGCACAGCACTCCAAGTATCTGCCACCTACGGTCATGATGAGTATTCATTTATCTCCTGTCTATGTAAATACTATTAGAAATAAGCGAGTTTCCATTTGTTTAGGTAGTCTTAATATTCATGAAACTGACTGATAATCCTCGTGCAGATGTTGAAATAGTTATTGATGCTCCTGTTGAAAAAATTTGGCCACTGATTTGTAATCCAGATCTTCCTGCAATGTTTTCAGAAGAGTTTCAGGGTGCTGTGTGGCTCGATGGCGCAGCTCCAGGTCTCGGTGCAAAATTTAAAGGCACAAACAAAATGGGTGAAAGAGTTTGGGACACCACGTCAACTATCACTGGATTCTCTGTGAACGAAGTATTCGAGTGGACAGTTGAAGACCTAGAAAATCCTGTGTCCATTTGGTCATTTCGATTGTCACCAAGTGGAGATTCAACACTCTTAAAGATGTCTGGGGTACTTGGGACGTATAACAAGACTGGACTTCACGCTGCAGTCGCCCAAGACCCAGATAATGAAGAAAAAATCGTTGACTGGCGAATGGGCAACTGGCGTGAAAACATGATGAAAACCGTCGAAGGTATTAAACAGCTCAGCGAAGCTCAGTAACTACTGGCAAACTGAATTCGAGGCCAAGACCTCCGAGCGAGCATTTGTAGGTAGTCATTGTTCCACCTAACGATGAAGCCACATCTGCCATGATGCTCATTCCAAGCCCGCTGCCACCTGTTTCTCTAGATCTTGAATCTTCTCCACGGGCAAATCGTTTTGGAGCCACACCGTATTCTCCCGATAAGCCTGGGCCAGAATCTTCAATCCGAAGCGTTGCTGTGCTCGCGTCACTTGCAAGCTCAATATTTACTGAAGATGACTCGCTGGTGTAGCGCTTGATATTTGTAAGCGCGTTATTCAAGATGCGATAGATAAGGTCATCTGTAGCTCGCACGTGAATATCTTCATCAATAGAAGTTGTCAATGTGCGAGATGGGTTGTCAACACCAAAGTCATAAATGATGTTTGTTACAAGCTGGCTGAGGTTGCAAACTTGCAAGCTGGCAATGGGAACTTCATTAAGTTCAGCTAAAAACAAGAGATCACCAATTAACGAATCCATACGATCAACCTCATGCTGCACTTTTTGTGCTGCACGATGCTGTTGATCATCAGTGAGGTCTCCTCGTTGCAGCATTTCGCTGTAACCCTTAATGACGGTGAGTGGAGTCCGGAGTTCGTGTGATGCGTCACCTACAAATCTCTGCATGACTATGTTGGTATTTTTTTCACTATTAATTGTTCTCTGAAGACTTGTGACCATGGAGCTGAGCGATGCTTGAAGGTCACTCAGCTCAGGTACGGATGAATTCTCAGGTGGTGAAACGCTGAAATTATTTTTAGAAATTGAGCTCGCGTATGCGATCAATTGATGAATAGTCCTGAGGCTTCTTTTTAAGAGAAACCTAGAAATAAATATCACTAAGAACGCAACGAGCAATGCAGTAAGTACAACGTCTCTCACTAATCGCTGATTCGCAGCGTCAACTTGGGATGTTGAAGCCGCCACAAGTAGGTAATCGCCACCACCAATTGGTAACGACTTGAATCGAAAGCCAGGAAGATTTTTGGCAGTTGTGACCGAGCGGTGTGAAGAAGAAACATTTGAGAGGGTGGGGGTACTGCGCAGTTCGTGCGCGCCAGCAACAACTTGAGTTACAAATCCTGAAGAACTAATCACATCTAATGTCAAGTTGTAGTTGTTCTCTTGAACAGTGTTTATTGC
>CAINVQ010000114.1 GCA_903854175.1 uncultured Actinomycetes bacterium
ACGCCGCACTTCGCACCATGTTCCAGAAAGCTCGTGAAGCCTCAGTTCCACTCGACACTATTGAGCGCGCTGTTAAGCGTGGAACTGGTGAACTCGAAGGTGTTCGCTATGAAGCAATTAGCTACGAAGGCTACGGTCAGGGCGGCGTGGCAATCATTGTTGAAACACTGAGTGATAATCGAAATCGCACCAGTGCAGAGATCAAGCACGCCTTTTCTAAGAACGGTGGAAATATTGCTGAGCCGGGTGCTGTTTCCTGGCAATTTGATCGCAAGGGAATTATTGAAGTACAAGGACCTATTGACGAAGATCAACTTCTTGAATGGGTTATGGAAGCAGGTGGTGAAAACTTCACACCAAACGCAGACAACTTCTTTATAACAACTGACCCGACAGAAGTAGGAAAGGTTAGAGACGCCCTTGAAGGATTCGGTGTAAAAGTCTTGTCCGCAGACCTCACATTGGTAGCTCAGAACTCAATTCCATTGACGGACAAAGTTGAAGCCCACAAGCTTCTTCGCCTCATGGACGCGATTGACGACCATGATGATGTCCAGAATGTTTTCGCTAATTTCGACATTTCTGATGAAATTCTTGCCTCATACGAGGGCTAATTCCTAGCAATTAGGCCCTTAGGGCTGTAGTATCGAACGTATGTTCGTACTCGGAATCGACCCAGGATTGACCCGATGTGGCTACGGCCTGGTCGAGGGGTCCTTTGACGGTCTTGAATCTTTCCGTGCAATTAAGGCCGGTGTCGTAGAAACTGACCCATCAACTCCAGTTGAAAAGCGACTTAGTCAGTTACTCGTAGAACTCCGCGACCTCATGGATGAAACGAAGCCAGACGCTGTTGTTGTTGAGCGGGTTTTCTATCAACGAAACGCCAAGACTGCTATTCCGGTGGCGCAGGCTAGTGGCGTAGCTGTTGCCCTTGCTGGTGCAATTGATATTCCAGTTCGACAGTTCACCGCTCAAGAAGTAAAGCTCGCGGTGACGGGTTATGGAGCGGCAGGAAAACTTCAGGTGCAAGAAATGGTTGCAAAGCTCTGCGGGCTCGCCGAAATACCTAAACCCGCTGACGCCGCTGATGCACTCGCATTAGCGATTACATACTTCATGATTGTTCGTACTGAACAGCGTTATTTGAATGTGAGTACGTCGTGATTGGTTGGCTCTCTGGTCACGTACTTCACCATCAGAACAACGGAACCATAGTTCTTGACGTTCACGGAGTTGGATACGAAGTGCACGTTGCTGCTGGCGAAGAATTCAGCACGGGTCAGGCACTCGAATTATTTATTTATACCGTTGTACGAGATGATGCGATTGTTCTCTACGGCTTCAAGTCCTACTCGGATCGTGAATTCTTTGAGTTACTGCTCGTCACTCCGGGTGTTGGCCCTTCTACTGCGCTCGCGGCACTTAGAACAATGAGCACTGATGAAATCGCCGGTGCAATTGAAGCTGGAGACACCAAGAGGATTTCTCAAATACCTGGAATCGGTCCGAAGACTGCAAGTCGAATTGTTCTTGAGCTAAAGGGCAAAGTGTTTGCAGCATCAAAGTATGAGAAGACATCGCAGACATCAGCAAAGTCCAGTGCCATTGAAGATGCACTGCGAGGACTTGGTTACAGCGCTCAAGAAATCAGCCAGGCACTTGATGGAGCTGATCTACCTGATGATGAAGCGACAGCGCTGCGTGAAGCGCTACAACTGCTGAGGCGTAAATGAGTCGTAGAGACATTGATTTAACCCAAATTGAGCAGAGTGTTGTAGCTCCGGTTGCGAGCGTTCAAGAACGCCAAGTTGAGGTTTCACTCCGTCCGTTATCTCTGCACGAGTTCGTGGGGCAGCGAGAGCTTGTTCGTCACTTGGAAATTGTTCTGGGTTCTGCGAAGTCTCGCGGTCAAACTGTTGACCACTTGTTGTTTGCTGGCCCTCCAGGACTTGGCAAAACTTCACTCGCCAGCATCGTTGCATCAGAAATGGGATCTGGACTTCGTATTACATCTGGACCAGTGCTTTCTCGACCTGGAGACATTGCTGCTCTCTTGACGGATCTTCAAGATGGCGATGTTTTGTTCATTGATGAAATTCACCGACTCTCTCGTGCAGTGGAAGAAGTGCTCTATCCAGCAATGGAAGATCATCGACTTGATGTAATGATTGGCCGTGGTCCATCTGCAAGATCTATTCGACTAGAACTTCCGAATTTCACTTTGGTTGGAGCCACCACTAGAACAGGACTAGTCGCCGCTCCACTACGAGACAGATTCGGGTTCATTGGTCAGCTTGACCTCTATGACATCGATGAACTCAAAATAATTGTTGAGCGCTCGGCAAAGCTTCTCGAGGTGCAACTCTCAGGAGATGCAGCTCATTCAATAGCAAGTCGTAGTCGTGGAACTCCAAGAATTGCCAATAGGTTGCTTCGTCGAGTTCGTGACTTTGCTGCGGTTAAAGAGCACAAAATTATTACAACTGAAATCGCAATTGAAGCCCTTGAACTTTTTGGTGTCGATGTTTATGGACTGGACAAGATTGACCGTCGAATCCTTGGTCTTCTTTGTGATCAGTTCTCCAGCCAGCCTGTTGGCTTAACTACATTGGCGCATGCATGTGGAGAAGAGCCTTCAACAGTTGAAGATGCCTATGAGCCATATTTGCTTCGAGAGGGGCTCCTAATCCGTACCCCTCGAGGGCGTGTCGCAACTGAACGTGCGTTCAATCACCTTGGAATAAAGCCTCGTGGAGGGGGATTGGTCTAGGTCGGTGCTGTTTTGCGACTAGGGTTTCGTTGTCTATTGACGGAGGAAATTCATATGTTCGCAGCTTCATCATCCGGTGGTTCTTCATCCATCCTCATTATCTATGTGGTGGTTTTTGGAGGCATCTACTTCTTTTACCTACGCCCACGCCGTAAAAAGCAGGCTGCTGCTCGAGCCGAGGCTCGACAGACTGAAATTGGTGTTCGCTACCAAACAATCGGTGGGCTCGTTGGCACAGTTGTGAAGACAACTGACGAATTTGTAACTCTTCGTACTGCGAGTGGCGTTGAACTTGACTTCATCCCAACTGCAATTGCCCGTCGTTTCGACCCAGCACCAGTGGCTGGTTCATCTGATGACGAGACAGAAGGCGACAAGTAGTAATGGCATCACAAGTTGGTTCAAAGCGGTCAATGATCGTCAGTCTGACCCTTGCAATCGTTATTTCGTTTGGCTCACTCATTGCAACCCTGAGTCTGGGCTGGGGTCCAAAGCTTGGACTTGACCTTGCTGGTGGTCTTTCTGTTGTTTACAAACCATCAACACCAGCGACATTGGCTGAAATGCAAGAAGTTGTAACTGTGCTTTCTAACCGAGTAAATGGACTTGGTGTTTCTGGAGCGACAGTAAATCTTCAAGGAACGAATGTTGTTGTCAGCATTCCTGGTGTTAGCGACGCTCGTACGGTGCTCGCTGCAGTTGGACAGACCGCTCAGCTCTTGTTCCGTCCGGTGCTTGCATCTGTTGGAACATCGAAGAAATTAGTTGATATTGGAACGCAACAAATTCCTAATCCTTCAGCTAAGTATCTGATGAGTGCTGCGAACTTAAACGTGCAGCAAGCCTCGAACACGGCTGCAGGGTTCTTAGAGAATACGATTCCACCAGATCCGATGTATGCAGGTGTAGCAAATACAAAGCCAGCCAACGACATCGCTACATCAAATGTAATTTTGCCAGTTCTTAATGGTGGCGGAGCTCGTTACCTTCTGGGACCAGCTCAACTAACTGGAACTGCAATTAAAAAAGCATTCGCTCAGCAAGATCAAGCTGGCGCATGGGTTGTTAGTTACACACTTACTTCTGCAGGTTCACCACAGTGGGACCAAGTTGCTCAGCAGAACTTCCACCAGCTTGTTGCGATTGAACTCGATGGTGTAATTCAGTCGGCTCCAATTATTCAGCCAACACAATCAACGTTCTCCAGTTTTGGTGGTTCTGGACAGATTTCTGGATCATTCACACAAACGAGTGCAAAGAACCTGGCTCTTGCAATGAACTTTGGTGCACTCCCAGTTCGTCTAGTTCCTCTTTCGACACAGACTGTTTCGCCAACTCTTGGTCACAGTGCACTTGTTGCAGGTCTTGGCGCTGGTCTAGTTGGACTCGCACTCGTACTTCTCTACACAATCCTTTACTACCGTGCACTTGGTCTAGTAATTATTTTGGGTCTTCTAGTAACTGCAGCACTGCTTTGGGCAATCATTTCTGCCCTTGCACACACTGCCTTTGCACCGAGCTTCAACTTGGCAGGTGTTACCGGATTAATTGTGTCAATTGGAATTACCGTCGACAGTTACATTGTTTACTTCGAGCGACTGAAAGATGAGGCTCGAGCGGGTAGATCTGTTCGATCCTCGGTTGACCGTGGATTTAGATCAGCTTGGCGAACAGTTCTTGCTGCTGACACTGTGAGTCTTCTAGCTGCTGTGTTGCTCTACCTAATTGCAGTTGGTGACGTTCGAGGATTCGCGTTCTTCCTTGGGCTCTCAACATTGCTCGACATTGTCATTACGTGGTACTTCACTCGTCCGTTAGTAGTTCTGCTTGGACGACGTGGATCGAGCAGCACATCTGCTCTTTCTCTTGCCGCCGGAATCCAATCTGGAGGTAATGAGAATGAGTAGTGAAACAAAGACACCAGGACGCTTTGGTCGTCTCTACCGTGGTCTAACAACTGTTGACTTCGTTGGACGAAAGAAAATCTGGTTCTCGATCTCAGTTGCGGTAATCATTATTGGTCTCGGATCACTCTCAATTCGTGGTTTCAATCTTGGAATTGAATTCAAGGGTGGAAGCACCTGGGAAGTTCTTGCTCCAAACTCTTCAATTTCGCAGATGACTACGGCGGTTGAAAAAGCTGGGCTTACTAACCCGATTGTCCAAAAGCTTGGAAGTAAGACGTATCAAGTTTCAGGTGACCTCAACTCACTTTCACAAGAACAACAGGTGACCGTCACAAACAACATTGCTCAAGCAATGGCTACAACTGCTGGAGTTAGCTTCAATCAGGTCTCCACTAGCAGCATTGGGCCAACGTGGGGAAGTGGAATTACAAAGCGTGCTTTAGAAGCACTCATTGTGTTCTTCATTGCTGTTGTTGGATACATTGCAATGCGATTTGAGCCAAAGATGGCTTGGGCGGCATTTGTTGCAATGGTGCACGACCTTCTTGTAACCGTTGGTGTCTATTCGATTTTGGGCTTTCAGATCACACCAGACACCGTTATTGCAATCTTGACAATCCTTGGTTACTCGCTCTACGACACAGTTGTTGTATTCGACCGAGTACGTGACAACACATCTGGAGTTCTTAAGTCTGGTGACATGTCATACGGCGAGATGGTCAACCTTTCAATGAACCAAACTCTTGCTCGATCCATCAACACATCGCTGGTTGCTATTTTGCCAGTGCTTTCTGTGTTGGTTGTTGGTGCATACATCTTGGGCGCAACAACACTTCAGAACTATGGACTTGCCCTCTTCGTTGGACTTCTCAGTGGTGCATACTCTTCAATCTTCATTGCGAGTCCTCTTCTTGCTCTTATGAAGGAACGCGAACCAAGATTCAAGGATCTCGCTAATCGTGCACGTGATCGCCAAGAACGTTTAGTAATGACACCAGCTTCTGCAGCTCGAATTGGTTCAGATGCCTCACAGCGTCAATCACAGTCAAGCTCAACCCGCACTGGAATTACCCCACGCGCCAGAAAGCAAAAACGTCGTTAACGGCCGGTAGGCTGGATGTATGGTCAGCCTCTCAACTCGTCCATCAGCTGATAATGAGCTGACGGCTTCAATTGAGCGTCTAATTGGACGTTTTAGCGAACACCACCTAAATGGTGATGTTTCGCTCATTCGCCGCGCCGGCCTGGCAGCGATAAATGCCCATGAAGGTCAACTTCGTCGCACTGGCGAGCCGTACGTAACGCACCCAATTGCCGTTGCTGAAATCATCGCTGAACTCGGGCTCGATGAACCAACGATTGCGGCGGCACTACTGCATGACGCGGTGGAAGACACCGTGGTTACAACTAAATGGCTCTCAAAAGAATTCGGCGAACAAGTCGCTGCAATTGTCGACGGAGTTACAAAGCTTGATCGTTTGGAATTTGACTCTAAAGAGGCTCAACAAGCCGCAACTATTCGCAAGATGTTTATTGCCATGGCCCAAGACTGGCGTGTGTTGGTGATCAAACTTGCTGATCGACTTCACAACATGCGCACCATTTCAGTTATGCCAATGAATCGCCAACAGGCCATTGCGCAAGAAACTATGGATGTCTACGCACCACTTGCTCACCGCCTCGGTGTCCAGCAAGTGAAGTCACAATTAGAAGATCTCTGCTTTGCCACACTGCACCCAAAGCGTTACGCAGAGATTGAACAAATGGTCGCTGCACGACAACCAGAGCGAGAAGAATACCTTGCTGATGTAATGAGTTCACTCGGCGAGAAATTAAAAATGTTTGGTATTGAAGCTGACGTTAGGGGTCGTCCGAAACATCTGTGGAGTATCTACGAAAAGATGGTTGTTGGCGGCAAAGAATTTGATGAAATCTTTGACCTTGTAGGAATGCGAATCATTGTTGAAGATGAACGAGATTGTTGGGCAGTTCTTGGAGCCATTCACTCTCTGTGGTCTCCAGTGCCAGGAAGATTCAAGGACTACATCAACTCACCAAAGTTCAACCTTTACCAGTCACTTCACACAACTGTTATTGGACCTCGCTCGAAGTCCGTTGAAGTTCAGATTCGAACTTCTGAAATGCATCGGCGCGCAGAATTCGGCATTGCTGCTCACTGGGGTTACAAAGAAGGTGCTTCTCAAAAAGAGATTGCCTGGATGCAACGACTTTCAGATGTTGAAGAAGAGGAAACTGACCCAATTGCGTTCCTCGAAGCGCTAAAGCTCGACCTCGAACACGATGAGGTCTACGTATTTACTCCTAAAGGTCGTGTAATTGCTCTTGTAGAAGGCGCCACACCAGTTGACTTTGCGTATGCCGTTCACACAGAAGTCGGCCACAAGTGCGTCGGGGCCAAAGTTAATGGTCGACTTGTTCCACTCGATACACCTCTTCATTCAGCTGACGTCATTGAGATTGTTACTAGCAAGCAAGAGGGTGCTGGTCCATCTCGAGACTGGCTCTCAATTGTTAAGTCATCAAAAGCTAACTCCAAGATTCGCCAGTGGTTCCAGCGTGAACGACGAGAAGATGCCATTGAAGGTGGAAAAGAAGAACTTACAAAGGCACTTCGTCGTGAAGGCCTGCCAATTGCCACAACGCTTTCCTCGAAGGCGCTGGACACTGTTGTAAGCGCACTGAACTTAGAGGATCATGATGCGCTCATGATGGCGATTGATAGTGGTCAAATTTCTGGTCTTGCCGTTGTTCAACGACTATCTCGTGAGCTCCAAGGTGGTGAAGGTGAGCAACTGCCAACCACTGTTTCACGTATTCCAAAGACTGGCCGAACGAACCGTCGTGGAGCAGGTGTCTATGTTGAGGGTCTTGACGACGTAATGATTCACCTCGCCAGGTGCTGTTCTCCTGTGCCAGGGGACCAGATCATGGGATTTATTACCCAGGGTCGCGGAGTCTCAGTTCACAGAAATGACTGTTCAAATGCGGTGGCGTTGGCTCTGCGACTTGGTGAGCGAATTATTGAAGTTGAGTGGGATGGCTCTACTGGCGGACACTTCCGTGCTGTGCTTGAAATCATGGCCTTTGATCGCACCCGACTGCTTCTTGACGTTTCAAGTGTCATTGCGGAATACCAGCTCAGCATTATTTCAAGCAGTTCAAGTACATCAGGATCTCGAATTGTTCGAATTGTCTTTGATGTTGAGCTCGCTGATCCAACACACCTAAGTAG
>CAINVQ010000115.1 GCA_903854175.1 uncultured Actinomycetes bacterium
ATTAGTTGTTTCTCAGCCCGCCAGTGGGCTACCAGTTGGTGGCGACTTGGAGTTTGCTGATGACATCACACTTGGTCGCGCAATTGATGGTCGTCGAATTCTTAAAGACTAAGCAAAGCGAATAACGCAGAGCAGTCCAACGATGATGCAGTACACCCCGAATGGGACGAGGTTCTTTGAGGAGAACCACTTCGTTAAAAACTTGACTGAGAAATACGAAGCAACGAATGCAAAAATTGCACCAACGAGTGTCTGCATTCGAACGCCATCACCAAGATGGCCCATCAGCGATGGCAACTTGTAGAGACCTGCGCCGAGAATTACTGGTGTTGCGAGCAAGAATGAGAAGGTTGCGGCGTCTTCGTGGGTGAGATCACCAAGTAGGCCAGCGCCAATTGTTACTCCACTTCGTGATATCCCTGCAAACAGTGCCAAGACCTGTGCTGACCCAATTGCTACTGCACTCTTTGCACTCATGTTGTCTAATTTTCGCATTTGCACATGTTTGCCGCGAGTGCGAACAAGTCGTTCGGCAGCAATAAGAATGATTCCGTTAAGTGTCAGGAACACTGCAGCGGCAAGTGGTTTTGCAAATAGAACTCGCAACTCTTTTTCAAAAAGAATTCCAGCTACTCCTACGGGGATGCTTCCCACCATGATGATAAATAGTCGTCGGTAGTTTTTGTCTACGTCAGTATCGTTTATGTGCCACAACGTAGAGACTCCGTTGGAACGAGCTTTCTTTAGCTGACGACCGAGGCCCATAAAAAGTGTGAACCAAGTGGCGCGGAAGAACACGAGTAGTCCCAGTGCAGTTCCGACGTGTAGGCCAACTAAGAAGGTAAGAAAAAATTCTTGCTGCTGGCCTTGGCTGCTCACCAAGTTGTGCCAACCAAAAAGCGCAGGCAGAAGAACGCCGTGCCCGAGACTGGAAATAGGGAAGAGTTCTGTGACCCCTTGGAGTATCCCCATGAAGATTGCTTGGAAGTAGGAAAGCGTTGGGGAAAGGACCAAATGTGCAGTTGTCATGCCTCAACGCTAAACCACGTAAGACTTAGAAAATGCGTTATGTAACTATCGTTCGCCATTGCGAGTCTTCTCCAGCAAAGTCAGGCGAGAGCGACTACGAGCGAGTCCTCAGCGATAAAGGAAAAGATCAGGCACAGCAATTGAGGTCTTGGGCAATGGACTCACAGGCCCTTGCTAAATATGGCCCCACAACTGCGCTCGTTAGTTCTGCCGCACGGACGAGGGAAACATTCAAGCGAGCATTCGAAGACACCCCGTTCGTAAAGACTGTGAATTTCTCAGAACTTATCTATAACGGCAAGCGCGATGTCTCTGCAGAGGACCTCTTAATTGATCTTGCCGCCATTGATTCAGTCGTTACTTCACTTCTGCTCGTCGCGCACAACCCTAGTGTGCACGAACTTGTCTTTAGCCTCACGCAGGAACTACCCGATGTTTTGAAAGGGGAATACCCACTAGGTGGCGCGTTTGTCTTAGCGATTCCAGACAATCAACAAATTGGACTCGTCCAGTATGAACTGGTCGATAGTTTTATCCCTGATTAAAGAGAGCGAAG
>CAINVQ010000116.1 GCA_903854175.1 uncultured Actinomycetes bacterium
AAGTCCGGCGTCCAGGATCTGTCGTGGTGAGTTATTAGTTATGTCTTTGCCACCAAGGGTGATGGTCCCTGATTCAATACGACGAATACCGGCGATCGCTTCGACGAGTTCTGTTTGACCATTGCCCTGAACTCCAGCGAGAGCAAGAATTTCTCCGCCATGGATGTCCAGAGAAACATCATTGACTACTGGAATGCCGCGGTCATCATGAACTACGAGATTACGAATTTCTAGAACTGTTTCGCCTTGAACAATTTCATCTTTCGCAACCGTCAGGTTTACTTCACGACCGACCATCTTCGAAGCGAGGACAGATTCAGGATCAGTGGGGAGGGCTGTTCCAACAACTTCTCCGAGTCGAATGATTGTGATTACATCTGCGATTGCTTGTACTTCTTTTAGTTTGTGTGTAATAAAGAGGATTGATTTTCCTGCGGCAGTGAGTGAGCGCATAATTTCTAAAAGTGAATCAATTTCTTGGGGCGTGAGAACTGCAGTTGGTTCGTCAAGAATAAGTAGTTGTGCATCGTGGTTGAGTGCTTTAAGAATTTCCACGCGCTGTTGAATACCAACGGACAGTTCTTCAATTATCGCATCAGGGTCGACCTCTAGTCCGAATTCTTTTGAGACTCGTCGAATGTCATCCGATGCTTTATCAAGATCGAGTCGTCCAAAGGACTTAGTGGGCTCAAAACCGAGGACCACATTTTCAGCCACTGAAAACACTGGTACCAACATGAAGTGTTGGTGCACCATTCCAATGCCGCGACGCACTGCCTCACCAGAGTTAGCGAATGTAACCGGCTCGCCGTCGATGAGAATTTCACCCTCATCTGGCTCCAGAAGTCCAAAGAGGACGTTCATAAGTGTTGATTTGCCTGCACCATTCTCACCGAGCAGGCAGTGGATCTGCCCTGGTTCAACGGTGAGGTTGATCTTGTTATTGGCGGTGAAGTTTCCGAATCGCTTTGTGATGTTGCGGAGTTCTAGATGCATTGATTTCATCGTACTAACAACAAAGCCCGGGCGTAAATGCCCGGGCTTTGTTGTTAGTAAAACTTGTAAGAACTATTAGTACTTAGCTGGGTCTACTGAGATAGAACCGTTAGCGATTCCCTTTGCAATTGCAGCAATCTTCGCCTTAAGTGCAGCTGAAGTCTTTGCGTCATTGAAAGCAAGACCTGTTCCACCGTTAGTGGTTGTACCTGTGTATGTTCCACCAGTGAATGTTCCAGCCTTGGCGCTTGCAATTGCGTTCTGTACAGAAGCACTTACACCCTTAAGAACAGTTCCGAGGAACCATCCATTAGCTACGTCCTTAGCGTTTGTTGTCTTAGCGTCAAAGTCAACCCATAGAACTTGGTGACCCTTACCAGCTGATTTTGCAGCAGCAAGTGATCCAAGTCCGACTGAACCAGCAACTGGGAACACAATGTCTGCGCCCTGTGCAAATAGACCAGTAGTAATGGTGTTACCAGCAGTTTGGTCAGTGAAGCTGTTAGCAAATGTTCCTGTGCCAGCT
>CAINVQ010000117.1 GCA_903854175.1 uncultured Actinomycetes bacterium
CTGCGACATCGTCGTGTTCTTCTTCATGACTGGTTGCCATGCCGAAGTAGAGAACCGCAAGCAACATAAAGATGTATGCCTGGATTACTCCGATGCCGAGATCAAAAGGCTTCCAAATTATCTCACCGAATGGAACGGCGTAGATGGGAAGCAAGGTGGTCATAACCGCGATCATGAGTCCACCAGAGAATAGGTTTCCGAAAAGACGGAAGGTCATCGTGATTGGCTTGGTAATTTCTTCCACCACGTTGATAGGAGCTAGCGCTGTGTACGGCTGGGCGTAGTGCTTGAAGTAACCGCGTACTCCGCGAGCCTTGAACGATTCAATGTGCACCCAAACAATGACAAGCAGTGCCATTGCGAGTGGAAGGTTTACGTCACCAGTTGGTGCCGGAAGCATTTCACCAGAAACACCTGGGTGCATGGCTGAAGGAATGAAACCAATCCAGTTACAAATAAGAATGAAGAGGAAGAGTGTTACTCCGATTGGAACAAACTTTCTTCCACGTGGGCCCATCGCAGAAACTGCAAGGTCAGTTACTTGCTCAGTAAGAACTTCCCAGAACAGTTGCAGCTTGCCTGGAACACCGTCAGTAATTTTTGAGCGCATGCGAAAAGCGAGAAACAAGAAGATCGCAGTCGCGAAAAGAGTCGACGCAACAATGTCAAGGTTGATGGTTTGACCGAAGATGTTTGCCGTTGGGTGGACCCCAACTTCAATCGTCTTAGCTGCGTACAGCGTCTTCACTCAAATCCTCCTTGATTTGCTACAACTCGCATCACATTAATGACAAAAACGATTTGGTAAAGCACGAGCCCTGACACAATACCTATTCCTAGAGGTGCGTATAACCAAACCACTCCGAGAATCACCAAAGTCATGCCGGCTAGGCGTCCGGTGGTTTTTCCGCCAAGTTGGCGACGGATGGCCTTAGAGCTCTGTTCTCCCTTTAATTCCACGCGAGCCGCCTGGCGATCAAGGAACCTGAGGTTAAGAATGGCGAGCCCGACACCAATAACTACGCCAACTGCGGCGAATGGAGTGTTGGGGGCAATCAAAATGGTTGCTACAAAGCCCAAAACGCCAACGACAATTGCCGACAAGATGGTGCGGCGCAGTAGTCGAGGAAGGGTATTTGGGGGAAGGTTTTCTAGCACGATGTAAGTATTTAAAGGTAACGGCGGACTTGCTTAACAACGCTCATCACTGCCATCACGGTTCCCAACACTAGCCCGATAATTAAAAACGTGGGGCCGGTATTGAAACTGTGATCTGCCCAAAGTCCAAGTAGGACGCCAACTGACTCGCAGATGGCAATAGTGGTGCCCATGGTGGCAAATGCAGCGAGACCAGGGAGTTCAGACATGACCGACTTTCCGGTCTTTTCTTCTTCCCCGGTGCTCATCAGGTAAAACTCTCTTCAGCCTTTTTCGCTTCATGTTTTCCAGGCTTGCGATTTAGAAGCGGGCTAAACCAGGTGAACAGGCCAATCAGCAAGACAGCGACGCCGAGGGGAATAAAAACATTGGTCCTTGGCTGGAAAAGTGGGAACAGAACAAAGCTGCAGAGCACGGCAGTCCAGAGCCACAAAATAATCACGGTCCTGCGGTGACCATGGCCAAGTCGCATCAGACGGTGATGAATGTGATTCTTGTCAGGAGTCTGGAATCCCTGCCCCGTTACCGTGCGCCTCACAAATGCCCACACTGCATCGAGCAGTGGAATTCCAAGAATAAAAACTGGAATAAGCAGTGGCGCGAAGAAGAAGAACGTCACTCCACTTGCGGGCGGCGTTCTGCCACCAATCACCATTGTTGATGCACTCATAAGAAGTCCCAGCATCAAGGCACCGGCGTCGCCCATAAATAATTTTGCGGGATGAAAATTGTCTCGCAGGAAACCAATACATATCCCACACGTCAGCGCCGCAATCAGTGGACCAATGTTTGTCGTTGGTAACAGTCCCAGTGTTTCAAGTCGTAGTCCGTACACGCAGAGGGTCCCCGACGCAATTGCAACAATCCCACCAGCGAGACCATCGAGTCCATCAATGAGGTTCACCGCGTTTGTGAGAGCGAAGACCCACACAGCGGTGATGAGCGGAAGGATCGCTGGGCCGAGCACAATGAATCCAGCGAGTGGCAGTTTCAGTTGATACATCGTGCATCCACTGAAGTAAAGAATTGATGCCGCAAGAATTTGTCCCGCAACTTTTGCTGGTGCGCTCATGTCTCTAAAGTCGTCAACAACACCAACAATGAAGATCACACCAACGGCAAGCAACACACCCATCATTTCGTGTGATGAATTGATCACACTTCGCAGCGATGGAATTGCGTAACCAACTAGTAGCGCCACACAGAATCCAATGAGCATCGCAGCGCCGCCGCCGTAGGGAGTTACTTCAACGTGAACTTTTCGTTCATCGGGCTGTGCGGTGTAGCCAATGTTGAGTGAAATAGTTCTCGCTGGGCGGTTCGCCAGTAGCGTCACCACTGCTCCTACGAGGAACACTGCAACGTACGAGGCGACATTGCCCATGAAACCTATTTCGTAAAGTTCGCGTAGGGGTTGAACTGACCGCAGAGCGCAGCCACTTCCCCACGAACTGATGTAACAACTGCTTCATCTTCACGGCCTCGAAGAACGCGGTCCATAAGATCAGCAATCTGAGCGAACTGTGCTTCTTTCATGCCAGCTGTTGTTTGTGCAGCGGTTCCCACTCGAATACCAGAAGTAATGAATGGACTGCGAGGGTCATCAGGAATTTGGTTGCGGTTCGTTGTAATGCCCGCACGGTCGAGAACTTCTTGCGCAACTTTTCCAGTGAGTTCTGCGTCGTACTCACGTAGGTCAAGCAACACCATGTGGTTTTCAGTTCCACCAGAAACCATACGAAAGCCCTTTGATTCAAGTGCTGTACCAAAGGCCTTGGCGTTAGTAA
>CAINVQ010000118.1 GCA_903854175.1 uncultured Actinomycetes bacterium
GCCACTGGCGACAATCAAGATTTCTTCATCCATGAGTGGTGCGAGCTTGGCGCCTAAGTCCATGTGATACGAAATTGGCTTGCTCGCATCAATGGAAAGCTGAACAACTGGAACGTCAGCTTCTGGAAACATGTGCGCGAGCACCGACCATGTGCCGTGGTCAATCCCCCACGTCTCATCATCAAGCCCTACCCACGTAGGTTCAGCCAATGTGGCGAGCTGGCGAGCAACGTCAGGTGAACCAGGAGCGTCATATTGGAAGTCAAAGAGTTCTTGTGGGAAGCCGTAGAAATCATGGATGACTCTCGGTTTCGCCATTGATGTCACTGCAGAGGCGTTTATGAACCAGTGAGCTGAAACTGCGACAATCGCGCGTGGTTTTGGAATAGATGAGGCGAACTCAGACCAAGCATTAGTAAAACGATTCGTTTCTAACGTGTTCATTGGACTTCCGTGGCCAATAAATACTGCGGGCATCTTTGCCATACGAATCCTTCTTTTACCGAGAATCCAATGTACCCGATTCACAAATAAAAACGCCCGCCCCCTGGAGCTAACCAGAGGGCGGGCACTTTAGAAGTATTAGAGGTTTTGTTCAAACTCCATAAGAACCGCGTGACGGTCTTCTTTGGTAGGAGGAATGAAGTAGGGACTTCCCTTAATCCAGTAGAACGCCATTGGAATAATTCCAAGTGCAACTGCTCCGAGTCCAACAACCTTTGTTGTTGTGTTCAAGTTCGGAAGAGCCTTCGAGAAAATGAAGACCATGAACCCTGCACCAAGAAGCGGCCAAAGACCCATGAAGATGAAGTTCTTGACTGACTTAAAGAGCTGTCGTCGGTACAGAACAACCACCGAAAACCCAGCAAGCCCGTAGTAGATGCAAATCTGAAGTCCAATTGCGTTATAGCCATCAGTCAAGATGTTTGAGATCGAGCCAACGTATGTACTTCCAACAAAGAGCAGAATAGATAACGCAGCTGCAACAAATGTTGCAACCAGTGGTGTTTTACGAACTGGGTGCGTGTGGCCAAGTGCCGATGGCAGCGTGTGGTCACGACCCATGGTGAAGAACGTTCGAGTTACCTGAATCAATGTTGTCTCTAGCGTGGCAACCGTTGAAAGAAGAACTGCAAGGACAATAAGTTTTCCACCTGTTCCGTGCCAGACGGCCTGTCCAAGTACAGAAAGGATATTTGCAGCATTGTCAGGGTTGTTCATTTCACCACTTGTTAGAACCATGTTTGATCCAATGGTGAAAAGTTCGAACAATAAAAATACAATTAGTCCACCAAGAAGACCACCGAGACCTGATGTCTTTCGTGGGTTCTTTGTTTCTTCACTGAGATTTGCTGTTACATCCCAGCCCCAGTAATAGAACGTTGCAAGAAGCGCACCTGAAGTAAAGGTCTTCATATCTGGAAAGACAGAAGGTGAGAGCCAGTGCCAGGAGAACGGTGTGGCGTGGTGAGCGTGGAAAATGGCAAGCAGCGCGAAAAGGATCAAGATTACGACCTCAATGCACGACATGATTATTTGAACCGTAACTGTAACGGTTACTCCTGCTGCAACAGCTCCAACCATTAGCAAAAAGAAGAACGAGCCAAAAATCGTTACTAGCGTTTTGTTTGAGGAAGCTGAGTGTGAGAACAAATCAAGGATTGTTGAACCGGCAGGGAATGTCGCCACAACCATGAAGATAAGTGCAGAAACAATTAAAGACCATCCAGCAAGGAATCCGAACGCTGGGTGCAACGCTCTTCGAACCCATGAATACGTTGCCCCGGCGTGACTATCTGATTTCGAGAGATAGTTGAAGGCGAACATAATGCCGAACATAAATATTCCGCAGTACAAGAGGGCTGCTGGTCCACCAAAGCCCACCGCGGCAAACAAAGCGGTAGTTGTCGCAGCGATTGAATACGCCGGTGCAGAACCTGCGACCGCCATAACGACTGAGTCAAAAAGACCTAGAACTCCTGATCTGAGTTCATTCTCTCCAGAATCTGTTCCAAGCGTTGTTGGGGCGTCGGACATGACTACCTCTTTCTTGTTGTGGTTATCACCTTCAATAGTTAAAACTTCAGCAAAAAACTAACACGAAGGCTCTCTCAACGGTGCCATTTCATTGAAAATACAAAGAAGACGGAAAATTGCACCATTGGGCCCGAATTTCAGAACACCTAAGTAAAGTTGATTTATCTTGTTCAAACAACAAGTCCTTACTGAAAGTCACTGCGTGAACACCCTTAAGCGATTTGATCTCGATGGAATGGTCGTAATTCCAGATGACGAGTTGAACAAACGCTGGAAAGAATTCTTCAAAGAAATCCGATTTCGCTCTGGAAATCTCTTTGAGAGAATTTTGTACCGCATTTTCGGAGGAGAAGAAACACTTCGCCACAAAATTGCTCAAGTTCCCGGTAGACATGTTCTGAAGTTTGCGCGGGCACTTCGCGGATCATCAAATAAAACGAACGAGCCGGTAGTTCTTACTGAGTTCCCAATTGGCTACATCCCGCGACCACTTAATGTCATTGCGAGCAACGCTGCTACAAGTCGCCTTCATGAAGTTGAAGTATTTATTGTTAAAGAGAACGAATTACCTGCACTCGACATCATCAATGCACTTAACGAAAAAATAAATAGCTCAAGCGCCAAGTGGCTTTTCTTAGTTGACTCATCGCACGCTAAGGAAGATATTGAGAAAACACTCTCGCAACTTATTTCAGCAGCTGCGATTGGCAGTGACGTCGTATTTGCAGACGAAACAAACGTTGATCCGAGGTTTCCAATACTCAAGCCAACTGTTGTTGGCCCACACACACTTCTTAGCTACAACGTTGTTGGACGCCCCGCACTGCTGAGCATTTCAAAACTAAGAATTAACGGCGGCTTTTCAACTTCGGCAGGCTGGGCCTTCGAACATGATTTTTATTTACGACTAAGTGAGCAGCGCGGCATATTTCAACATGTTCCAGAAATACTTCCTGGCGGAAGAACTCAAATTGGCCTAAGTGCAGAACATCTGAACAATGACTCGTGCGCTGTAGTGAACGCTGCCCTGGCTCGTAGAAAATGGAATGGCAATGTTTCATCAGGAGAGCTGCCTGGCCTCGTCCAGTGGACTCTCAGCCCACCATCTCCTCAGCCTTCAATTGAGATTGTTATTCCAACACGAGACAGACTCGAGCTTGTACTTCAGTGCATTGGCGCAGTCGTAGAGAAAACAACGTACAAGAACTACAGCATCACCATTCTTGACAATGACTCTAAAGATCCAGAGACTCTTGCCTACTTCGCTTCAACAACGCACAAAGTTGTCCCCTGCCCTGGTCCTTTTAATTACGCCAAGATTATTAATAGAGGAATAAAGCACTCAGCGGCTGACTACATAGTCACTTTAAATAACGACACAATTTTGCAAACGCCCGACTGGCTTGAGCGAATGGTTGGTCTTGCATCACTGCCCGATGTTGGCATCGTTGGCTCAGAGCAGATTGAAAGCAGGGGGCACTCTGAGCACGAGAGTGTTGTCATCACTCCCTACCCACAGCATTTACGTTCCGACGGGAATTATCCATACCGCGATCATTTCATTCTCGCTACTAAAGATGTTGCGGCAGTAACTGGTGCGGTGCAGATGTTCAGACGAAATTTCTGGGAATCAATTGGGGGAATGGACGAAGAGTTGACCGTCGTAATGAATGACATTGACGTTTGTCTTCGCGCGCAACTTGAAGGCAGAAACGTTGTGTACACGCCTGACGTTATTCACACACACAATGCAGGTTCTTCACGCGGCAAGCTTGATCCTAAGGTAGACCGAAATCATTTCTTGCGACGCTGGGATATTTTTGGAACCTTTCAAGACCCTTATTTCCCACCATTGCTGAAATTGTTTGGTGAAACCTTTTATTACCTAGATCCTCAAGATTCCTTGAATCACTAAGGTCTTGTAGCCTTAGCAACGTGACTTCCATTTGGAAAAAGTCTGTTGACCAATATCAACGACTTCCCGCTTCAGCGACTCCAATACTTCTCATAATTCTTGCTGTCTTTATTGGCAACTTCATGTATCTCAGCACGCTCGCAACGAACGATCCAATTTCTTGGACTGCCAACATTTCACAATTTTTATGCCACGTCGCGTGTGGACGTCCAATGATTGATCCAAATGTTGGCTTCATCACTCAGCCCCTTGGTCACCTTGCAGCAATGGACATTCTGCACGGTCATTTCCCATGGTGGAATTACTACCAAGGACTCGGGCAGCCACTGGCTGGAGAAATGCAGTCAGCAGCGCTCTTCCCACTTACATTGCTATTTGCAATCCCCAGTGGCCTTTTATGGTTCCATATCTCACTCGAAGTAATCGCCGGCGTCTCAACATACTTTTTCGTGAAGAGAATTGGACTTTCTCCGATTCTCGCTACTGCAGCTGGAATGTTGTTCGCGCTCAATGGAACATTTGCGTGGCTAGGCAATGCAGTACTTAATCCAGTTGCATTTCTACCAATGCTGCTCCTCGGCATTGAACTGATACTTGATCACGTTCAAAATTCAAAGAGGACCTACTGGTACGTCGCAGCAATAGCTCTAGCGCTATCGCTTTATTCTGGCTTCCCAGAGGTTGCGTACTTCGATGGGCTCTTCTGTATTGCGTGGACAGTCGTAAGGCTCTTCAATCTTGAATCAAAATTCAGACTCCCCGCTTTAAAGCAGCTGAGCATTGCAGGTGTAGTTGGGATTGTTCTTTCGCTTCCAATCTTGATTCCATTTGCTGATTTTATGAAAGTCGCAATTGTCGGGGGTCACTCTGCTGCAATTGACGGAGTTGCCAAACTCTCAACTCACGCTGCACCAATGTTTTTCGATCCTTATATATATGGAACATTGTTCTCGAATCACGCAGTGATGGGACAGTGGGGCTCTATTGGTGGTTATTTCACCATAAGTGTCACAATGCTGGCGCTTGTTGGTCTATTCGGAAAGAAATTTAGGTCCCAGAGGTTACTACTCGCGTCTTGGATAGTTATTGGAACATTTGGCTCATTCAACATCCTTGGGATGCGAACTGTTTGGAATTTGATTCCATTTGTATCAACAGCCTCCTTCGCACGGTATATCGCCCCAAGCACCGAAATCGCAATGATTCTGCTGGCCATCTATGGTCTTTATGACTTTGAGACCTCCGATCTACGAAAAAAGAAAATGGTTATCGCTGGTATCGGATCTCTCCTGATTCTTGTTCTATGTCATCTTCAAGCTCATTCTCTTAATCAAGGCGTTGAGCTTGGGAACAAGGCACGAATTGTATTTATTGGGCTACAAGCAATTCCATTCATCGCAGTAGGTCTACTCATACTTATTGCATTATTTGCTAATAGGAAATACGCATCCAAACTTCTCATTCTGGTAATTGTCGGAGAATCAATCTTGTATTTTTTTGTTCCAACCGCCGAAGCTCCAAAGCAGATAACAGTTGACACTGCAGCGATTAGTTATCTCCAGGACCACGTGGGCAGCTATCGCTACCTCGACTTTGGAGTATTGGCGCCTAACTGGGGAACGCAGTATGGAATAAATGAACTCAGCTCAATTGACTTACCATTTCCAGAGTTATTTTCTAAGTACATTCAAGCAAATCTCTTCCAGGGGATGACTCCACAAAATCAATTCACCGTTCATACCGGAATTGAGGGAATGATGTTGGTCCAACAGCAGTTAGTTAAAAACTTCACTTCATATCAAAACTCTTCTGTTAAGTATCTACTTATGCTCAAAGAAGTTCCTTTGCTGGGTGAGCTCACAAAACTTGGAGTTGTAAAAGTATTCTCTGACTACAAGGTCTCTATTTACGAGATGCCTAACCCCAGACCATTCTTTAGTACAACAACAAATTGCGCAGTCACTCAAAACTCAGTGTCCTCTGCGACGCTTATCTGTCCGAGCGCCTCTCAATTAATCAGGACTGAACTCTTTATGAAGGGCTGGAGCGCAAAAGTAAATGGACAGCCAGCAGTAATTACAAAAACATGGAATGTTGCACAAACGGTTGCAGTTCCAGCTGGAACATCAACCGTCACCTTCAGCTTCATGCCCCCACACGAACGATACGCATTGCTCGCAGGATTTACAGCATTCCTCTACCTCTGTGCATCATGGATCCATTCGAGGCGAAGTGCAAATAACCACTCGAAAGCATTACAGGAGAGCAAGTGAGGGCTAAGTGGGTAGCAAAGCTACTTCTTGGATTATCTCTCTCAATGTCTATTGCCCTCGTTGAGCCAGCAGGCGCAACGACAACAAACCTCGTGAGACCTTCACTAGGGACACCATTAAACACTCAGATGCATGCGGTATGGGACGCAGTCGCATCGGGTTCTTTTAATCAGGCTGCAAAATACTTCTTCCCAGGTGCGGCATACGTTCAGATGAAGCAAGGCGTTCTTCCAAATCCATCTGATGACTTTGCAACGAGGCTTCTTGCATTCTTCAAACTCGATGTAACTGCTTATCATCAGTTACTAATTCAAGGTGGGCCAAGCAAATTCATTGGAATACGTGTTAACCCACTGCAAGTTTCAAGAATTCAGCCGGGGGTGTGCGAGAACAAAATTGGCTACTGGCACCTCGGACCAGTACGAGTTGTTTATGAGCAAGCTGGAGTTACTAAATCATTCGCGATTGCTTCACTTATTTCTTGGAATGGTGAATGGAAAATCATTCACCTTGGGCCAAACCCACGACCACACAATGTAGGAACAGTTGACTCACCTCAAAAAGGAGCGGGCACTCCCGGACCTGGCGGAGGCTGCTAGTTAAGCAACATTGAAGAAATGTTTCCATTCGGTTGAATTACTACGGCGTTGGTTCCAAAATCTTGATTCGATAGAAGATTCACAAATGTTGCAGCTTGATGCGACGGATCAATTCTCGGTACACCTGTGCTGTCTAGGAGCACCGAATGAAATGTTCCAGATACAAAAGAACCCGACGTAGTTAGCGTGACTTTTAAAATTGCACTGAGCGCGAGGTTGCCACTCGATGCAAAGTTATGGAAGTTCGCGAAATCACCAAGACTGTAATTAATTAAGCGCCCTCGGTACACTTCCATACCCCGCAGAACATGCGGACCACTTGCGATCACAAGATCAGCACCGGCATCTATTGCAGCGTGAGCGAACGCATACGGATTGCCGCGATTTTCACCAAAGAAAACTTCTGTGGCTTTTGTAACATGATTCGCAGCACTCCCCTCTGCACCAGCATGCATATAAACAACCACGATGTTCGATTGTCGCTTCGCTTTAGCAATTAATTGCGATGCCGCCGAAAAGTTAAGGAGGTTATTCGTGTTGTAATAAGGGGCGAAGTCAACAAACGCAACCCGAGCAGACCCTTGCTTAACTATGGCGATCTGTCCCGGGAGCCCAGCTTGAGCAATGCCAGCACTTGTAAGTGCGTTAGTGGTGTCACTGCGCCCCTGCGAACCAAAGTCATTGCTGTGATTATTTGCGCTATTTAGAACATTGAAACCTACTGTTGCGAAAGCATTCGCGAACGAAGGTGGGTTGCGAAATGCGTAGCAGTTCGTGGAACTTGAGCCACATTTCGACATTGTTGCAGAGGTCAACGTGCCTTCTAAATTTCCAAATGTAATTGGTGACTTAAGTACAGTTGCCACATTAGAAAAAATTGAAACTGGATTTCCTGGAAGCTGCGGAGTTGAGCCAAGTTCCATGTCACCAACTGCCGAAATTGTCACAGATGTCTGTGGTGGCTGTGTTGTGCTTGTTGTGGTGGTAGTTGTCGTAACAGTTTTACTACTAATCAAATAAGTGCCAGTTGCAATAGCGGCGAGCAGGATTGCAATTGAAAGAATCGTAACTATGAGTTTCTTACTTTTCAGTTTTTTATGGCGTGCTTTCACCAAGGCAGTGGCTCGCCTGGTGATTTAGTAGCGAATACCGCAAAGAAGTCTTTAGTACTTGGGTATAAAAATCGTCGAGCAATTTGATTTGGGTTCGGAACAAAGAGTGCAGGGCCGGCAGCCCCTTTATTCGCATACGTAACTAAAATTGGCCATGCAGGATTTATGTCAAGTTGCATTGCACGAACAGCATGGATCTTCGTCAAAATAATTGACAAGCTATGTGCAGTTTGTTCGGGCGCTGCAACATACATAAGGTTTCCGCCAGCATCAATGGCTAGTGCAGTTCTCCATACAGCTGGTACCCCATGAAGTGTCAGTCCCCAGAGCGAATTATTTAATGTTGTGGGGGTTGGCACAGAATCATTAATCATCAATGAAAGATTTTGTCGAGCCATAAGCACTGAACTATCTGGACGTGCAGCACCCGTCCAGGAAACAATGTTGACTGTCCCATCCTTGTATTGGACCAGTGTCGCAATGCCTCTGCGCATTGGGAAGTAAAGAATGTTATGGGTGTAAAAACCTGCGGCGGTATCTGACTCATAAAAACCGGAATTAAAAGTAGCCAGTAGACGAGATCGTGAGTTCAGCGGAACCATTTCTGGTCCACGTGGTTTTGCCGATGGCCCAGGTCCTTTGTATCCAGGAAATAGCGCTACGCCTGTGGTGGCAGTATTTATCCACGCAACATAGGCATGTACTGCGGGTTGAGCAGTAAATGGTGTGAACACCGTTGTCATTATTGAAGGAGTGACACCAGTCCAAGGCTCCGCATTTTTCCAGGTGCTACACGTCGTTGCTACGCACACTTCAGGAGGGCTTGGAATGGTTGTAGTGGTGGACACCTGAGCACTTGGCGTTTCAGTTGCAGCGGAATGGTGAGGTCGAAGAACGTAGCCAACTGCGAGGAGACCGGCTAGGACAATCAAACTTAGAAGTAATTTACGCACAAACCTCAATTAACGATTACTTCAATCATACGGACAGACGATGGAAATTATTGGATTCATCTCAAAGATTGCTTATAAATAAAGACGATTGTGCGATTTCGTGATGATGGTAGAAACGGAACCTGAAAATCTGAAACACTGTCTACATGACACAACGCTACGGAGTAACTATTCCCTTTGACGGCGTCACTCTTCCAGAACACAAAGAGTGGTTCCACATGCTTGCTGACATTGGTTACACCGATGTCTGGAGCATGGAAGTTGACGGGGCCGACGGATTCACACCACTAACCCTTGCCGCCGCGTGGGAGTCTCGACTTAATCTTGGTGTTGCTGTAGTTCCTGCGTATACGCGTGGAGCCGGGCTACTCGCAATGAGTATCGCAGCGCTTGCTGAAGCCTCTAATGGCAAATTCACCGTGGGGCTCGGATCTTCTTCAATGCCCGTAGTGCAGCGATGGAACGGAATTGCGTTCGACAAGCCGTACTCACGTACTCGTGATGTACTTGATTTCTTAAAGCGTGCACTCGACGGCGAAAAAATTGACCACGTGTACGACACATTTGAAATTCATGGCTTCAAACTCTCTCGTCCAGTTATTCACCGTCCACCAATCCTCTTAGGTGCGCTGCGACCACGAATGCTAAAACTGGCTGGCACTGAAGCAGACGGCGCAATTCTTAACTGGCTTTCTGCAGAAGACGTCAAAACATGTGTCGCAGAAGTTGGACCTGGAAAAACAATTGCCGCACGTCTCTTCGTGATTCCTACTGAAGACGCCGACACCGCAAGGTTTATTGCACGTCGAATGATTTCTTCCTACTTAACGGTTTCAACATACGCCGAGTTTCACAAATGGCTCGGTCGTGAAGAAATACTCCAGCCAATGTGGGATGCATGGGCGGCTGGCGATCGCAAGTTAGCGAATGAACTAATTCCAGACTCAGTATGTGACGAGCTACTTATTCATGGCTCCTACGAGAAGTGCCGTGAGCACATCCAGCAGTTCATTGACAACGGTGTTCAGATTCCTACCTTGGCAATAGTTCCTGTTGGCGTTGATATTAAAGACGCCGTAAAGGGACTAGCGCTTCACTAAGCGTTCTGAATTCCTAATTCCTTCAGCAAGCCTGCGTACTTAACCTGTGCTGCAGCAGTTCGCGTTGGAACATGGTCTGTAGGAATTTCACTGGCGGTGTATTCCTTTAGAACGTGACGAGCAACTGTCTGCTTGTGCACTTCGTCTGGGCCGTCATAGATTCGAGCTGCACGAGCTGCTCGGTACATGCCTTCAATTGGCATGTCTGATGAATATCCGAGTGATCCATAGACCTGAAGTGCACGGTCAACAACGTTATGCAGAACCGTTGCACCGTAGTACTTGATCATCGCAATCTCATCACGAGACTGTGAAGCTCCAACCTGGTCCATCTTCCATGCAGCGTGAAGCGTCATGAGACGAGCAGCATGCATCTCAGCTTTCGAATCAGCAATCCAGTTCTGAACAGTCTGCTTTTCAGCCAGCAGCGATCCGTGTGTGAAGCGGCTAAGTGCGCGCTCACACATCATGTCAAAGGCACGCTGGGACTGACCGAGCCAGCGCATGCAGTGGTGAATGCGGCCTGGCCCCAGGCGAGTCTGTGCGAGCAAGAATCCAGATCCTTCTGGCCCCACAAGGTGGTCAGCTGGAATACGGACATCCTCGTAAAGGATTTCTGCGTGGTTACCAAACTTGCCGTAGGTAACTTCTGGGTCGTCCATTGAACCAACGTCGCGAAGAATTGTTAGTCCCGGTGTGTCGACTGGAACAACAAACATTGATGATCCTTGGTAAGGGTGAACGTCAGGGTTAGTGACGGCCATGAGGATCAAAATGTTCGCAACAGATCCATTCGTGGTGTACCACTTGCGACCATTGATAACCCACTCTTCGCCATCTTTCTCAGCACGAGTAACAAGAAGGCGTGGGTCTGATCCTGCAGTGTTTGGTTCAGTCATAGAAAAACCAGAGCGGATCTCTCCATTGAGAAGTGGGTTCAACCATCGTTCACGAATATCTTCGCGACCAGTCATCTCCATGGCAGCAGCGAGTAGCTCCGCGTTACCACTGTCAGGTGCGTTGTTTCCAAACACCACTGGACCGTATGGAGATTGTCCGAGAATTTCGTGCATGAGTCCGAGCTCAAGTTGACCAAAGCCCATTCCACCGAGCGCTGGTGGAAGGTGTGCTGCCCATAGACCGCGCTTCTTCACTTCTTCTTGAAGTGGCTTAATGAAGGCCATCAGCTGTGATCGTTCAAGCTTTAACGTCTCAATCGGAAAAATTTCTTCCTTAATAAATGTGCGCATCCAAGCAAGTTGTTCTTCGAATGCTGGATCTGTCTGAAAGTCCCAAGCCATGGAACTCCTTTCCTCATTGGCCACTCTAGAGGCCAGCAAAACCCCCCGGGATGTCGGGGGCAATCTTTCTCTAGACTTAGGGAAGAACGGAGTGTCGTGGCTAAAAAGAACAAAAAATCAAAGGTTGTAAAAATAGGCGTTGTGGACACCATGTTCGCGAGATACAACATGGGTGCAGCCGCAATTGCTGAACTTTCAACGTGCCCTGGGTATAACGAGACCTTCAAGATCGTTGCCAAAACTGTTCCTGGGTTTAAAGACCTAGCCGTTGCCGCAAAGAATTTGATCGAACAAGACGGATGCTCAATTGTTGTTGCGCTCGGCATGCCCGGAAGCGCGCCAATAGATAAGCAGTGTGCTCACGAAGCCGCTCTTGGAATCATGCAGGCGCAGCTACTGACGTCAACTCCAATCCTTGAAGTTTTTGTTCACGAAGATGAAGCCAGTGACCCTGAAGTTTTGGCAACAGTATTTGAGAATCGTTCGAGGAAACACGCACTAAATGCTTACTGGATGCTCTTTGATCCTGAACAACTTCGCCAGCGCGCTGGTCAGGGAATTCGCCAGGGTTTTGACGACGCTGGTCCCCTCAAACTTTCATAAACACACCCACCCCTCGGCGTTAAGTATGCTCCTACGAGTTACGAATTAGTAACTCTGTAGGAGGAGACCCCATGCCAGAAGCCGTAATCGTCGCCACCGGTCGTACACCAATTGGAAGAGCCTTTAAAGGTTCACTCGTTGACATGCGTCCAGATGACCTCACCGCACTTGTAGTGCGCGAAGTATTGAAGAAAGTTCCTCAACTCGACCCAAATACTGTTGAAGACCTCATTCTTGGTTGTGGTCAGCCTGCTGGTGAAGCTGGATTCAACATTGCACGTGTTTCAGCAATCCTTGCTGGCCTCGACAATGTTCCTGGAGTAACAGTAAACCGCTACTGCTCATCATCACTACAGACAATTCGTATGGCTGCACACGCTATTCGTTCTGGCGAAGGTGACGTATTTATCGCTGCTGGAGTTGAAACAGTTTCTCGTTTCGGTTCTGGCGCATCAGACAGCGGCAAGGCAATGAACCCAGTGTTCGCTGACGCACTTGCTCGCACCGAAACTCGTTCTGCAAAATTTACAGAGCCTTGGAAGCCAGCTGCTGGTCTTCCAGACATTTACATTGCAATGGGCCAAACAGCCGAAAACGTTGTTGAGCAAGAGGGCGTTTCACGTCTTGAAATGGACGAATTTGCAGTTCGAAGCCAAGAGCTCGCTGTGAAGCACCAGGAGAACGGATTCTTCGAGCGCGAAATCATTCCAGTTACTCTTCCTGACGGAACAGTAATGACTAAAGACGATGGTCCACGTGCAGGAACAACACTTGAGAAGCTTTCTTCTCTTGCTCCAGTATTCCGCGAAGGTGGAAGTGTTACTGCAGGTAACGCTTGCCCACTCAACGACGGCGCTGCTGCAGTTGTAGTTATGAGTGACACTCGTGCCAAGGAGCTTGGACTTACGCCACTAGCTCGAATTGTTTCTTCAGGTGTTTCTGGACTCAACCCAGAAATCATGGGACTCGGACCAATCGAAGCTTGCCGTCAGGCACTGAAGCGTGCGGCAATGACAATTGACCAGATTGACCTCGTTGAAATCAACGAAGCATTTGCAGCTCAGGTTCTTCCAAGTGCCAAGCACCTCGGAATTCCTATGGACAAGCTAAACATCCGTGGTGGTGGAATTGCGCTTGGTCACCCATTTGGAATGACTGGTGCTCGCATCATGACAACTCTTATCAACTCACTTGAAGACTCTGGCAAGCGTTTCGGAATGGAAACAATGTGCGTCGGTGGTGGACAGGGTATGGCAATGATCATTGAGCGCCTGAACTAATGGCCACTCGGGTTGAGGACTTAGCACTTGCTGAAGCCAAAAACCTAAGTGATAATCCTTCACGTGAGGAATATCTCGAAGAAGTAGCACGGCAACGTAGTCAAAACTGGATTGGAAAAACCGCTTTTGGCTACGCTGTCGTTTCTCACGAAGACTCAGTATCACTACTTCGTGAGCGTCGACTGCACCAAGCTTCGCAGCTAGTTGGCAAACTCATTGCTGGAACTGGCACAGCACTTGACCAGCTCGAAGACAGCAATGGCATCTTGAGCGCTGAGGGCGAAGATCACAACCGACTTCGCAGACTCGTAGCTCGACCTTTTTCAGCAAAAGCCATTGATGAGCTTCGACCATTCATGCGCAGTTACATTGAAGGTGTTATTTCAAAGGTTCATGAATCTGACAACGAGACGACATTTGAATTTCAGGCTGCATTTAATGAATACCCCATTGCAGTTATATGCCATCAGGTAGGAGTTGCTGAAAAGGACTGGGACCTCTTTAGCTACTGGGCAGATTTGCTGTTCATCAGGTGGTCACCGCTCATCATTGGTCGCGAGCAAGAATTCGTCGATGCAATGGGTGACTTTCAGAAGTACTGCTTGAACCTCGTGGAAGAACGACGAAAAAATCTCGGAAATGACCTGCTTAGTGCACTTATTCAAGTTGAAGAAGAGGGCGACCGTCTCTCAACTGACGAACTTGTGAGTTTGGTTCAGGGAATGATCGCTGCGGGAACAGACACCACTCGTAATCAACTCGGCATTATGACTACCCTGCTTGCTGAGCGTCCAGACACGTGGGAGCAGTTGCGCAACGACCCTTCACAAATTCCCAACACCGTTGAAGAGTCTCTTCGTTACGTGAATCCAATTCGCACTGTCATTCGTCAAGTTGCAGAAGAATTCGAATACAAGGACATAATTTTTTCCAAAGGACAGTTGATTACTTTTTCTCTGTCTTCTGCAAATCGTGATGGCAATGAATTTAATCAAGCAGATGAATTTGATATCAGTAGGTCAGACGCCAGAAATCACATGACATTTTCTAGTGGTATTCACCACTGCCTTGGTGCGGCTCTCGCACGCGCAGAACTCCAAGAAGCCCTACAGGTATTTGTAGAGACATGGTCTGAAATCTCAATGGAAACTGCTCCAACCTGGAAGCACGGCCGACTTGCTATTTGGGGACCACTGAAGGTTCCCCTAAAAGTTACGAAAAACTAACGACCTGTTGTAACTGCAGTTGTGTCTGAGGTCCACGTACTGTGCTCAGCATCAGTCACTTGACGCGCTTCGTCTGGGAGTAGCACTGGGATTGATCCACGAACTTCGTAGGCAACTTTCTTGCGAGGGTTGTAGAGGACATTGCTCGATGCAATATAGAGAAGAGTTCCGTGATCGGTTGGGTCTTCGAGTAACTCAAGTAGGAAACTGTCAAGGGCCATGGCCTAAACCTCTTTAATCATTTGTAGAACTTCGTCAACACGCTGTTGACATTCAATTTTATTTGGTGCTTCAACATTAAGCCGTAGAAGTGGCTCAGTATTCGATGGGCGAAGATTAAACCACCACGTTCCATAATCTGCAGTCATTCCATCGAGCAGATCAACGTTCACCCCTTCGCTCTTTAGCTTTTGGGCTATGACGGCAACGCTATTGGCGGGACTTGCTACTTCGGTGTTTATTTCACCTGAAGCTACGAACCGGTTATACGGGGCAACAAGTTCTGAAAGAGGAACTGATGATTCGCTAAGCAGTTGCAGCACAACCATGGCCGTAATGATGCCCGAGTCAGCACGGTAATTGTCTCGGTAGTAATAGTGGCCAGAGTGCTCGCCACCGAAAACAGCGCCTGTTTCAGCCATTTGCTGCTTGATGTAGCTATGGCCCACTCGAGTTCGAACAGCCACCCCGCCACCTTCAGCAATAACAGCTGGAACTGATTTAGAGCAGATCAAGTTATAAAGAATGGTCGCACCGGGGTATTTCTTGAGCATTGCATCAGCAACCATGGCCGTAGTAGTTGAACCAGAAATAGGTTGGGCTTTTTCATCAATTAAAAAGACTCGGTCGGCGTCACCATCAAAAGCAAGGCCAATGTCGGCACCAACCTCAAGAACCCGTTTTTGTAGGTCAACAAGATTCTTTGCATCTAACGGATCTGCTGGGTGGTTAGGGAACGTTCCATCGAGTTCTTCGTACATAATCTCAACGTCGAATGGAAGTCCACCAAAAATCTTTGGAGCAATAAAGCCACCCATACCGTTTGCGGTATCAGCAACAATCTTTAGAGGTCGAAACGTAGACGCATCAGCAAATGAGAGAACGTGCTTAACCCACTCGCCCATCAGATCGAGTTCGCTGTAGCCCGCAAGACTGCCAGTTGCAGGAGTTGCATAAAACTCATTAGCCATTGCTTCAATTTCTACGAGGCCACTCTCAACGCCAATTGGCTTAGCTCCAGCGAGGCACATCTTGATGCCGTTGTACTGAGCAGGATTATGAGAAGCAGTAAACATCGCGCCAGGAGCGTCTAGGTGACCAGCGGCGAAATAGAGAAAGTCTGTCGAAGCAAGACCGAGGTCAATAACTTCAACACCAATACTGCGCGCACCTTCGGCGAAGGCTTCGCACATAGTGACACCAGAAGGACGCATATCGCGTGCAATCACAATTCGTGGAGTCTTTACAAACGTTGCAAATGCAGAGCCGATTGCTCGAGCAAGGCGCTCATTTAGCTGATCTGGATACGTTCCACGAACGTCGTACGCCTTGAAGATTTTCTTTGTGTCCACGACGTACAACTCTACTTGGAGGTCTTAGATCGCCATCTATAGCGAATAAAAGCAGTCAAGAGTCCAACGAGAACTGTGGCACTAGTAATCAGACCACCAAGTCCTGCTCCCGAGTCATACGTCAACGAGACATCCTTCGAAGTCGGGATAACGACCATCTCATTTGGGCTCACACGATAAGGACCAGTCGCGCCAGACACATGCCACCTTGGGAAATACGACATCTTCACAAGCACTGGGGTTCCGACGCTGCTTACATGAAATGAAATTGATTGCGTGCCTTGAACCACGTTGCTTATCAAAGGGAGGCGGCTGATCCTATTTTGTTTCTTTTGAAGCTGACTAAGTGACGAAATGTGCTTCCACGTCTTTGGCCCACTGCTAGCAATGAGTTGATGCCACATAGAAGGCGTGTTGTACCACTGTTGATTCACGCTTAGCCACTTCTTACTCGTCGAAACGTTATCTATCACTACTGGATCGTTGCTGAGCGCCTGAACAACAGGGCTGTTCTTAATTAAATAAATACTCCACGTCGCCCCCGGTGACGGCCAGGCTTTGGTTGTTGCAACAAGCTGCAGCGATGGATTTACACTCGCCTGCGCAATAACAGTTGGTGAAAAGGCCATGTAGTACTTCACTCCAAGCATCTGTAGGTGCTTCACGCCAAGTACAACATCGAGAGTTCCGTAATCAAGTCCAACTTGTGCATTGCTAGGAGCAGCACTCAGTTCTGATTGATTAATGAAGTGATAGGGAGTCGTCGCCGACGACTCAAAGAAGAGTCCCTCCATTGATCCAACACAGTTATTGGTCCAGTAGGGCAACAACATCAATGCTTCGGGTGTTCCGAATCGATCTTGACCAGATGCGTATTCCCACATGGCATTTCCACAGCCATACTTGGCAGAAACGGACTTCATTGTGGTCATGATGTCTTGGTATTCATTCCAGCCAGCTTTAGCTTCATATCCTGAGTAGTTCCACTGAGCCCAGACCCCCACCTGATTTCCTGATGTATGCAGGTGCAGCGCAGACGCAACGGGGGCAATTTGTCCTGGCAGCACAGATCCCAGACCAAGTAACGCCACCAGAAGTGTTGCGTTCAATGTTCTACTAACTCGACGCTCTTCAGTCTTTTCATAAATATTGAGTTCAAACTCTTGTGGGAGTTCATCGTCTTCTTGGTCGCATGAACGCGGTTCCTTCGGTTTCCTATCAATCCACTTTGAGAGTAGATAACCAAATAACCACCCTGCGCTTAGATGGGTGGCGAGAAACCAAAATGGAACAATTCGTTCGTTCCAAATAACACTTTGAGGATCAACTATGAATCCAATTAGTGAAAGTAGTCCCAGCGTTGCAAGCACCATTCCAAGTCGGTCACGAACAATAAATGCGAGGACAAACGCAACCGTGGCAAGAACAATTACCCAGCGGTCACCCGCAGATGAACCATTTTCGTTAAACCAACCTAAGTGCGTAAATATCTGATGGATGGTGCTCACGTTGTCGTTCACGTAGCCCATGGTGTTTGTGTAGGCCTGCGAACTCAGGAATGAGACCAGCCACCAGGCTGACAAGCACAGTGAGAGGAGTCCGGCCCAGAACGCAAAACGCACCGGTCGCGCAAAGTCAGCACGAATGATGTCTGTGTTTCTTTCAGTTCCAATTCCACGTCGAGCTAGCAGCTCAAAGACAACGAGTACGGCAATAGACACCACGCAGAAGAACCATGGAAGTACGTGAGATGCCAAGGTCGCACTTAGCGAAATCGCAGCAACCCAGTACCCACGACCTGTTCGCACTCCCCGGGCAAAGAGCCCTACCGTTAGGAGCGAAAGTGCCAGTGAGAATGAGAACGAATACTCACCCGCCATTGTTGAAAAGAGATTTCCTCCATCAATCGTGAACGAAGCATCAAATAAGAACGGAAGTGTTGCGACTGCAAGTGCAGCGGGCACCGGTCGTGGTGCACGAAAGAGTTTCGCCACGGCATATGCAGTTACCGGTAGAAGTACCGAACCAAGAATTGTTACGAGTTTGAATGCCACCGCAAAATTAATGACGTAGCTCGCTAGAACAGCGAAGTAATCGGGAAGCACAAAGTAGTAGGTGTAAGCAGGCATCCCGTTGAACCATCCTGGGTACCAAGGGGTCAGATGAAGAAACCCTCCTTGCGATTTTAGAAATGCTGGCAGCGCTATGTGTGATCCAGTGTCACCTCCAGTAATCGTCGAAGACGAAAACAAAACAGAAGGATGCATTGTCCAAACAGTTACAAAAATAACCATGAGCACCACAACGGCTTCAAGCACACGAACTGGGGTGAAGAAAGTACGAAGGCGACTAATCATTAGTGACCAGTTCGTTGAAGTATGACAGCAATCATGGCAACCGCATTAAAAGACATGTGAGTCAAAATGCTCGGAGCAAGTCGCTGCGTTCTTTTGACAATGTACGCAAGCGCAATTCCAAGAATAAACAGACCAGCAAATTGAAGTAGCTCTGCGTGAGCCAAACCGAAAATCAGCGCGCTAATGATCATTGCTGCTAGCGAACCATATTTTTTGTTCGCTGAAGAAAGACTTATGTCTAATGAACGAAATAGAACACCGCGAAAAAGGCATTCCTCAACGAACGGGGCGACGAAGACTGTTGCTACTGCTAGAAGAACAAACATGGATCCATGTACTGATCCAAAAATATGTTCAACTGGTTTATTCATGTTTTTAAA
>CAINVQ010000119.1 GCA_903854175.1 uncultured Actinomycetes bacterium
ACCTGGCAGAAGTTCACCGAGGAGCAGTGGGTTTTTGCCCTCACCAGCATCAATTTGTAGTTCGTTTCCACCATGTTCAAAGAGAAGCTGACGGCAACGTCCACATGGCGTTATTGGCTGGTGATCCCCAGCAACAATTGAGACTGCAATTAAGCGAGCGCCACCTAAGCGAGTTAGATCGCTAACCAATGAGCATTCAGCGCAGAGCGTAAGCCCGTAGCTGGCGTTTTCAACGTTAGAGCCCTGAACAATGTCACCCTTGCTTGTGTAACCGGCTGCGCCAACAGTGACTTTGGAATAGGGGGCATAGGAGAGCTGAGTTGCAGCGATTGCTCTTTCTCGCAGTTCGCTCCACGGGATTTCTTTAGAAGTGTTCACACCTGAACATTACACTTGCAACCAGAAGAATCACCTTCTAGTTATTGCATTAGTCGCGTTTGTAAGGCTGACCGTCTGCTGCTGGTGCGCGCACACGACCAATGAGACCAGCAACAACACCAATGGTGATGATGTACGGGAACATTTCCAAAATTGCTGGTGCGACTGGAACGCGGTACGTCTGCAGGTTGTTAGCGAGATAAACCGAAATTCCAAAGATAACTGACGCAACCACTGCGCCAGATGGACGCCAGCGACCAAAAATTAGTGCAGCGAGTGCAATGTAACCAAGTCCTGATGTGTAGCCAGGTTGGAACTGTCCGTAGGACGCCATAAACGCCACTCCACCAATTCCTGCAATTGCGCCACCAAGAACAACATTTATGTAGCGAGTTTTGATGACATCAATTCCAACTGATTCAGCGGCCTTTGGATGCTCACCAACAGCTCGAACACGTAATCCGTAGCGAGTCTTAAAGAGAGCAAAGCTAATAACACCAACCAAGATAATCATTAGGTAGAAGAATGCATTTTGATTAAAAAGAACTGGACCCAGGACTGGAATTTTTGCAAGAAATGGAAGTGCCAGCTTTGGTGCGAGGTTTCCTGTGTTGTATTGGGGGTAGGGGCTGAGTACCTGAACGTTTAGATATGACGAAAGACTTGCGAGCATGGTTACAAGAACAACTCCAACAATGATCTGGTCAGATAAGTAGCGAAGTGACAGAAACGCCAAGATGAGTCCTAAGAGGGCACCGAGCAGGGCACCAGCCAGCGCCGCGAGAATGAAGTTATGAGTTGTCGAGGCAATCATGCTGCCAAAGAATGCTCCACCAATGAACTGGCCTTCAATCGCAATGTTCACAACGCCAGCGCGCTCGCACATCACTCCAGAAAGTGCTCCAAAGATCAGCACCATTGTCAGCGCTGAGCTGCCAACGAGAACTGCGGTCAGGTTGATTGCACCAAAAAGTGCAGGCCCAGGCGCACGTACGGTCCAGATGAGAAGACCCAGCACAAATAAAATTGCAGAGCCACCAAATCGCACCATGAGTGCCTTTGTAGGTCGACGAATAAGTGTTTCAAGTCCAATTGCGATTATGAGGATTCCAAGTATCAGACATGATGTTCGACTCGGTAGTGAAAGGTCACCTAAGTGAGGTGGAATAACACCGATCAAGTTCGTTGGATTGAATGTGAGTATTGATTTCGTACCAGATGCACAGCCAAATCCAAAAATGATTGTGGTGAATGCACCAAGCATGAGCGTCAAAATTGCAATCGAGCGAGAGCGCCCAGCAGGTTTATTGATCTTTTCAATCGCTCCTGAAGTTATTTCACTGATACTCATCAGCTCCATCCCTTCACTGAAAGTTGAACAGCATCTGCGTGTTCTACACGCAATCTGAATATTTCTTTAACAAGAACTGGTGTGGCAACGAAAAGAACAATCACTGACTGAATGATTGTTGCTAGGTCGAGAGGAATAGTGGTTGCAGCTTGCATTGCTCGGCCACCAACGTTTAGCGCGGCAAAGAGTAGTGATCCCCAGACAATTCCAATTGGGTTGTTCCTTCCGAGCAGAGCAACTGTAATTGCAGTAAATCCAATTCCTGCATTACCAATCAAGAACCCACCATCTAAGAAGTGAGTGGTGCTTGACACCTGCACAACTCCAGCGAGCCCCGCGAGCCCTCCTGAGATAACAAAAACTAAAACAATTACAACTTTTGCGTTAATTCCAGAAGCCTGTGCAGCCTTCGGATTTGCTCCGGTAACTCGGAAATCAAATCCTAAGGACGATCGCTCCAAGAACCACCAAGCAAACACCACAACAACAGCTGCGATGAAAATTCCCCAGTTCACTCGCAGTCCGCTATGTGTTCCAAAGAGTGGAGATAGTTGCGCTGAAGGATCAAAATTACGAGATACGTCATTGTGTTGCCCGGGCATCTGAAGTTTTGTTGAGAGTAGAGAATAGATCAGAAAAAAACCGATTACATAGTTAAGCATCAAGGTGACAATTACTTCGTGCGCTCCTGTAAAAGCTTTGAGAAGTCCTGGGACTAGACCTGCAACGACACCGCCAAAAATTCCTGCGAGCAGAGTGAAAGGCATGTGGAACACGGTTGGCATATGGACCAATGATGCTGCAGCTGTTCCAGCGATGCCACCCATGATTGCTTGACCATTTGCACCAATGTTGAACAGTCCTGCTTGGAATGCAATACCAACACCAATACTCGCAATAAGGAGTGGTGCGGTGTAGGTGAGTGTTTCTGAAATAGGGGTGAGTGCTCTAGTCCAGTCTTGACCAGTGGTGAGTGAGTGCCAGAACTGTGGAGGATCAATAATTGATCCGGTGAAGATTGCACGGTACGCGGCACCTACATTGTCGAACGTCACCTTTAGCGCGGTGCCAATTCCACCCCAACTGTTGAATATTTCTTTCCACGCTTGGAGAATTGCCGGTGACGTTGCAATGATCACAAGTGCACCAACTACAAGTCCTAGAAGAACGGCAAATATCGTCACGAAAATAGGACTCTTCGAGGTATAGCGAGTCCAGAGACCTGGTTTTGTCTTGTTACTCATTTGTGCCTACTGTCACGCCGGCCATTAGTAGTCCAATGTCAGATCTGCTCGTAGAAGGCGGAACAATTCCAGTGATTTTTCCATTGTGCATTACAGCAATTCGGTCGCCAAGCGCAAAGACTTCATCAAGTTCAGACGAGACAATCAAAACACCACGTCCAGAATTGCGTTCATTGACAATTTGCTTGTGCACGTATTCGATTGATCCAACGTCGAGCCCTCTGGTGGGCTGAGCCGCAACTAATGCAACGATTGGTCGAGAGAGTTCTCGCGCAACAATAACTTTTTGCTGATTCCCACCCGACAGAGAGCTCAGTGGCGCCTGCGTTGAAGTAGTTCGAACATCGAAGTTCTTTACGAGAGTTTGAGCATTTTCATCAACGGCCTTTAGGTTTCTGGTGCCTCGCTTCGCGAACGGATCACGTCGAGGGGTATTGAGCACCATATTGTCAGCCACACTCATTGACAACACGAGTCCGTTTGCTTGTCGGTCCTCTGGGATGTGTCCTAGACCGGCATCAAGAATTTGTCGAGGAGAGTGGTTAGTGATGTCTTTCCCATTGAGTTTTATAGTTCCAGATTCAACTCGACGAATTCCAGCGATTGCTTCGACCAACTCGGTTTGTCCATTTCCTTGAACACCAGCTAGAGCAAGAATTTCTCCACCGTGCACATCGAGTGAGACGTTATTGACGGCCAAAATTCCTCGGTCGTCTTGAACAACAAGATTTCTAATCTCAAGGACATCATCGCCCTGGACTGTTGCTTCTTTCGAAACAGTCAAGTTCACTTCTCGCCCAACCATCTTTGACGCAAGCGTTGATTCAGATTCCGTTGGTAGGGCGGTGTCGACTACTTCACCGAGTCTGATGATTGTTATGACGTCGGCGATTGCTTGAACTTCTTTGAGTTTGTGTGTAATGAAAAGAATTGATTTTCCAGATGCAGCGAGTGAACGCATGATCTCAAGCAACGCGTCAATCTCCTGAGGAGTAAGGACTGCTGTTGGTTCATCGAGAATTAGTAACTGCGCATCGTGGTTAAGAGCTTTTAGAATTTCAACCCTCTGTTGAATACCAACGGGGAGCTCTTCAATAATTGCTTCTGGATCAACTTCGAGACCGAATTCTTTTGACACTCGTCGAATATCGTCCGCTGCTTTTTCAAGGTCAAGTCGGTCAAATGACTTTGTCGGCTCAAAACCGAGTACAACGTTCTCAGCTACTGAGAACACGGGAACCAGCATGAAGTGTTGGTGCACCATTCCGATACCACGACGAACTGCATCACCAGAGTTTGAGAACGTAACTGGTTCTCCGTCAATCAGGATTTCTCCCTCTTCTGGTTCAAGTAGTCCGAAGAGAACGTTCATAAGTGTTGATTTTCCGGCACCGTTTTCACCGAGAAGACAGTGAATCTGACCCGGCTCGACGGTCAGACTGATGTTGTTATTAGCGGTGAAGCCGCCGAAGCGCTTTGTGATATTTCGGAGCTCTAAATGCATTGTTTTCATCGTACTAACAACGAAGCCCGGGCGCGTACGCCCGGGCTTCGTTGGAACAACTAGTTAAAAATTAGTTAGTTGTGTTTGGGTAACTGTTCGGGTCAACAGAAACTGCACCCGAGGTGATGTCCTTAGAAACGGCTGCAATCTTGCTCTTTAGTGCAGCAGAGGTTGAAGAGTCATTGAAGGCAAATCCAGTTCCATTGTTTGCAAGAGTTCCAGAGTATGCGCCACCCTTGAATTTTCCTGATGCAGCACTGGCGATTGCGTTCTGTACAGAAGCACCAACACCCTTAAGTACGGTTCCAAGGAACCAACCTGCTGCTACGTCAGAAGCGTTCGTAGCCTTTGCGTCAAAGTCAACCCAAAGAACCTTGTGGCCTGCGCCAGCGGTCTTTGCTGCAGCTAGTGAACCAAGTCCTACAGAACCTGCAACTGGGAAGACAATGTCTGCACCCTGTGAGAAGAATCCTGTTGTGATTGTGTTTCCAGCAGTCTGGTCAGTGAAGCTGTTAGCGAAAGTTCCCTTGCCGCCTGCAGCGTCTGGAGCCCAGCCCAATACCTTTACGTGCTTAGCGTTCAACAAGTTGTAGTAGCGAACACCGGCAACGAAGCCGTCCATGTAAATGGTTACTGGTGGAATATTAAGTCCACCGTATGTTGCAACTATTCCAGTGCTTGATGAAGCAGCAGCTAGGTAACCACCAAGGAATGCACCCTGGTCAGTACGGTAGCCAAGTCCAAGCATGTTTTTTGAAGTTGAACCACTGTCAACGATTGCAAACTTCTGCGTTGGGTGCGCCTTAGCAGCAGCTGTTGTTGCGTCACCCATGAGGTAACCAATTGTCACAATAATTCCACACTTCTGATTTATGAATGTGTTGATGTTTGATGTGTAGTCAGCAGATGAGTTTGAAGTCAGGTACTTAACAGAAATAGCCTTGTTGGCCTTTGCTGCAGCCTGAGCTCCACTCCATGCACCCTGGTTGAACGACTTGTCGTTGACTCCACCGGTGTCAAGAACAACACATCCAGTGAATTTTGCTGCGGCACTTGCAGGAGCTGAAGCAATAACGCTTCCAGATACTCCAAGTGTCATGGTGCCAAGAACTAGCGCGCTAGATCCAAGCAATGTTCCAATGCGGCGGAACTTACCCATATTTTTCTCCTATTGGTTTATGTAATGCACGATTCTGAATACATGCAGTCTCCGACAGGACCCTCAAGCACACAGACTTTTGATAGAGCCGAGGATAGTCTTAAGTCAACATTCATGTGACAAATCCGTGATTAACGCAGCATGAAATCTGCCCAGCCTGTGGAAAAAGTAATTACTTAAATTACTGGTGGTGCTGACCAGCAGTTTTAGGAATAAAGAAGGCTGCTACAAAGCCAAGCAAAGTGATTATGGCTGAAATCTCATAGGCACGCTGGTACCCAGCAGTGAGAGCAAACACGGTCGTGTGGTTAGAAAGCATCAGTGAAGCGGTGCGACTTGCGGCGAGGGTGCCAACAATTGCTAGTGAAAGAGACCCACCAATTTGTCGAGACGTATTAAGAATTCCTGACGCCAGCCCCGCGTCAGCGCGATCAACCTGTGCGGTTGCTGCAGTTGCAAGTGGCGAGAAGAGAAGTCCAATTCCGAACGTGCAAAGTACAGAGGGAACAATTACGCCAGGGAAGTAGTGACTTGTTGTTGTTATGTGACTCAACCACCAGAATCCGAGCGTTGAAACAATTGCTCCAGCAAAGACAACTGGTCGAACGCCGAGCTTATGAATACTGCGTGAGCTGATCTGTGCACCAATGATGATGCCAACAGCCATTGGCAAGAAACTAAATCCAGTTTTCACTGCGTCGTAACCGAGCACTGCTTGGAAATAAAAGGTTAGGAAGTACCAGAATCCGAAGAACACTCCACCAATGAGGAACATCACAATGTTTGCAACTGAGAGCGAACGCGATTTAAAGATGCGAAATGGAACAAGTGGGTTGGTCGCTGCCTTTGCTTCCCACACCAAGAACGCAATGAGTGCGAGTCCACCAATGATGAACCACTGAATGGTTGCTTTTGCGCCCCAACCAATCTCTGTTGAGCTAACAATCGCGTAGATGACACTGGCGAGTCCACCAGTAATAAGTACTGAACCAGTGACGTCGAGCTTGTCCTTGTCGTCAGCTTTTCGCATTTCTTGTAGGAACTTCATTGCGAGGAATGCTGCGCCAAGTCCAATTGGAATGTTGATGAAAAAGATCCATCGCCAGTCTGCGTACCCTGTGAGTAGACCACCAATGATTGTTCCAAATGCGCCACCCGCACCCGCAACCGCACTCCATGCGCCAATTGCTTTTGGCATACGTGGGCCTTGGAACGTGGTGACAATAATTGTCAGTGTCGCTGGAGAAAGAATTGCGGCGCCAACTCCTTGCAATGCACGTAGAGCAATCATCTGTGTTGCATTATGTGCGAACCCAGCTCCCAGGCTTGCAATCACGAAGACAAACAGTCCACTCAAGTAGACCCGGCGGCGACCAAAGAGGTCAGCGGCGCGCCCACCAAGCAAGAGGAAACCGGCGTACGTTAGAACGTAGGCATTGATTACCCACTGCGCATTTGAAAGAGTGAAGTGCAGCGACTGCTGCATTGTGGGAAGAGCAACGTTGACAATAGATACGTCAAGTACCACCATGAACTGGG
>CAINVQ010000120.1 GCA_903854175.1 uncultured Actinomycetes bacterium
CCGCTCTTCACACCAGGTGCCAAAGCCCGAACGATGAAAAGGGAGTTTTATGAGTTTCGCAACCGGTCTTCTCTGTAGAGAGTGTGGCTCCACCTATCCTTCTGAGGCTCGCTATTCATGCGACTTCTGCTTCGGACCGCTCGAAGTCAATTACGACTTAGAAGCAGCCAAGGGTGTTGTCACACGTGAATCAATCGAAGCTGGACCAAATTCCATGTGGCGTTACGCTGCGCTTCTTCCAGATCCAGGTGAAGAGCCTGTTGACCTTGGAGCTGGATGGACGCCACTTCGCAGAGCCACACGCCTCGCGGAAGTTCTCGGCGTTAAAGAACTCTGGCTAAAAGATGACACACGTAATCCAACTGGTTCTTTTAAGGACCGTGTTGTTTCGTGCGCTCTCTCTTCTGCTCGTCGCCTCGGTTTCACAACTGCAGCATGTGCATCAACTGGAAACCTCGCAACCTCAGTCGCTGCACACGCAGCGTTCATTGGGTGGCCGAGTGTCACCATCATTCCAAGTGACCTTGAGAAGTCAAAGATTGCCATGACCGCAATTTTTGGTGGCACCGTGCTTGGTGTGGAAGGTAACTACGACGACGTCAACCGCCTCTGTGTTGAACTCGTTGCTGAACACCCTGACTGGGCATTCGCGAACGTTAACCTTCGTCCGTACTACGCAGAAGGTTCAAAGACGCTGGCGTTTGAAATCACGGAACAACTCGGATGGAAGCTTCCAGACCAGGTTGTAGTTCCAGTCGCTTCTGGAAGCCAGCTCACCAAGGTTGCTAAGGGCTTTAAGGAATTTATTGAACTCGGCCTTGTTGAAGGAACTGCTCCAATTCTTTTTGGTGCACAGGCTTCAGGATGCTCACCTGTTGCGACTGCGTTTAGTGAAGGAGCTGAGGTCATCACGCCGCAGCGCCCAAACACAATTGCTCGTTCACTAGCAATTGGTAACCCAGCTGACGGACCATATGTTCTTGACGAACTGAGAAGCCACGGTGGTGACATTGGTTCAGTGCCTGACTCAGAGATTCTTGAGTGCATTGAACTGCTCGCTAAGACCGAAGGTGTGTTCGCTGAAACTGCTGGAGGGGTGACCATTGCGTCACTTCGCCAAATGATCAAGCGCGGCACGATTGACCCTAATAAGTCAATCGTGGCAATTATTTCTGGCCACGGCCTTAAGACCCTCGATGCAGTTGTTGACACTGCGGTAGTGACTGCGACGATCAAGCCGTCACTCGCTGCTGCTGAAGAAGCAATTGCTCGCTACACCTTGGAGGCTGCAGTATGAGCGTGATTGTCCGACTACCAAGTCAGCTACGAGTTCTCGTAGGTGGCGCCGGAGAAGTGCCAGTAGAAGCAACGACCGTTCGTGAAGCCATTGTTGGCGTGGACGCTCAGTACCCAGGGATTGCCTTTCGTGTTCTTGACGACAAGGGAGCCCTTCGCCGCTTCGTGAACGTATTTGTGGCAGACGAGGACGTTCGTTTTCTTGATGGTCTCGACACTGTTCTTACCCCAGGAGTTACCGTTTCGCTTGTTCCGGCCGTTGCCGGGGGCTGACCTCAATTAGCAGTCTCACCCCTAGACTGCTAATATTGCTCTGCACCAATTAGGTGCGTGCTTAGTAGGAGGAATCGCCATGGCGAAACTGATCTCATTCGACGAAGAGGCTCGCAGAGCCCTAGAACGCGGTATGAACAAGCTTGCTGACGCAGTGCGCGTCACACTCGGGCCTAAAGGCCGCAACGTTGTTCTCGACAAGAAGTGGGGAGCACCGACAATCACCAACGACGGTGTTTCAATCGCTAAAGACATTGACCTCGAAGACCCATTCGAGCGTATTGGTGCAGAACTCGTTAAAGAAGTAGCAAAGAAGACAGACGATGTCGCCGGTGACGGAACAACCACTGCGACTGTGCTTGCATGGGCCATGGTTCGTGAAGGTCTAAAGAACGTTGCTGCTGGAGCGAATCCAATGTCGCTGAAGAAGGGTATCGAAGCTGCTGTTGAAGCTGCGGTTGCTTCACTGCACGAGCTTTCAAAGCCAGCTGACACTAAGGAACAGATTGCTCAAGTGGCATCTATTTCTGCAGCTGACACTGAAATTGGTCAGATGATTGCTGACGCCATTGACAAGGTTGGAAAAGACGGTGTTATTACCGTTGAAGAAAGCCAGTCATTTGGAATGGACATGGACCTCGTTGAAGGAATGCGTTTCGACAAGGGATACATCTCTCCATACTTCTCAACAGACACCGAGCGTATGGAAGCAGTTCTTGAGAACGCTTACATCCTTCTCGTGTCATCAAAGATCACTTCAGTTCGAGACGTACTTCCAGTACTTGAGCAAGTTATGCAGTCGGGTCG
>CAINVQ010000121.1 GCA_903854175.1 uncultured Actinomycetes bacterium
AACTTTTCAGGGTAAAAAGCCGTAGTCTTGTAGGGATATGGACGAACGCCGAAAGCTCTCAACAACACGTCAATCGTCGACTGAAATCGTACGGACTAATTTTTCGTCCCTTCGAAAGGGCGGACTTGACCCCAACGAGGTTCGACTTCACCTCGAATCGGTCGCTCGAGAGATGTCGCTGCTCGAAAATCGAATTCAAGAAATACAAAGCCAACTTTCTGAAGCACAGCGACGAGCTGCTAATCCAACATTTGATGAGGCAACACTTGCGAGCGCACTTGGAACACAGAGCGCAGCAATTCTTCGCGCCGCTCATGAAGAAGCTGCTCGAGTCACAAACGAAGCTCAAGAACGAAGCGCTCAGATCTTTGCTGATAGTCAACAGCGAAGCGCACAGCATTTAATCGAAGCTCAAGAACGTGCCTCTTCACTTATTACTGAAGCTGAAGCTAACTCGACTCAAATTGATAGTGATGCACGTTCTGCTGCTGAACGTCTCATTGACTCGGGCAAGCTAAACAGTGACGCGCTGGTTGAGCGCGCACGTGAGCAAGGTAAAGCAATGCTCGAGCAAGCCACTGAAGCTCGCAAAACAGTTCTTAATGATCTTGCGGTTAAGCGCAAGGCGCTACACATGCAGATTGATCAGCTCCGCGCTGCTCGTGACACGCTCACTTCATTTGTAACTGCAGTCGGTGGTCAAATTGAAGGCGTTCTTGCGAGCCTTAATACTTCGGACGAAGCTGCACGCAACGCTGCGCTAGAGGCACTTCGACTTCGCGCACCGTCGCCTGAGCCAACTGAAGAAGAACTACTTTCAGGAACGCCACTTCGCCTTGTCCCTGACGCCACAATGGCTCCAGCGCCAGACACCTCAATTGCGCCAAAGCAACGTGCCCGTAAAGCGACAAAGGCACCTGCAAACAATGACGGTTCATTGCTCGAAGATGACCCATCTGGAACAGATGTTGTCAATGAAATTTTTGCTCGTCTACGTAAAGCCACCCTTGAAGAGCGCGGCGCCAGTGCTCCAGCCCCAAAGAAGGCCACAACAGCAAAGCCAATTACTGCAACTGGTGAACTTTTCCAGCGCCGTGATGCTTCACTCGATGGATCACTTGAAGAGTTAACTAGAAAAGTTAAGCGTGCCTTGCAAGACGACCAGAACATTATGTTGGACCGACTCCGCGGTGTTCAGGGAATGATCACTACTGAACTTGAAGATGAGCACGACCAGCGCGCGAGGTATGCGGATGCTTGTGTCGATGCGCTTGCAGATGCTGCAGCTGCTGGTATTGCATTCGCCAAATCAGAATCTGGAACAACGGGCGGGTCAATTGATAAAGCAGCCATTAAAGAGTTCTCAGCTGACCTCGCTGTAACTATTGTGCTCGCACTTCGTAAGCGAATCATTTCAGATGCTGCTGGTGATGGTGCTGAGCGTGCAAACGCTGCTTACAAGGAGTGGCGTGGAGCGCGAGTAGAGCGACTTTGTAATGACGCAGCTCGACGTGCTTTCCACCTCGGAGTCGTAAGTGCGTCGCAAGGTAGAAATGTTCGTTTCTACGTATCGCCGCATGATTCTCCATGTGATGCATGCGTGCTTGATTCACAGGCTGGCGAAGTCCCAGCAGGTAAGAATTTCCCATCAGGAAGCAAGCATCCGCCGCTTCATGCTGGCTGTTCGTGTGCTGTGATTCCAGTCTGAGTTTCGCTCTAGGCTGGTTACGTGCGTAGCCCAACAGATTTTCCATCAGGACCCCGTCGGATTTCCCTCGTTTCTCGTCGATTCTGGACTGGACTTGCTGTAGCGCTGGTCCTCGTTGGATTTACATCACTGCGAAGTTTCTCGGTGCTCTGGACCGATCAAATGTGGTTTTCACAAGGTGGATTTGGGTCAGTATTCGGCAAACTCTTTTTTGTTAAAACAGGACTCTTTTTTGTCTTTGCCACTGTCTTTTTCGTACTCATGTGGGGCAACTTACTTCTCACCAATAAGTTCGGTGCTCGAGTTTTATCTTTTGACCCTGAAGATGAAATTATTCGTAGGTTTCAAAACGTTGTAAAGCCGTACGCTCGTCGTATTTATGCAGTCATTGCCATTTTCATGGCGCTGGTTGCGGGGTTTAATGCAACAAGTCAGTGGAACTCATATTTATTGTTTTCGCACGCAAAGTCATTTGGAAAAACTGATCCACTATTCCATAAGGACATCAGCTTCTATGTAATGACGTTGCCATTTTTGCGATTTGTCGTTACGTGGCTCATTGTTGCACTGATAGTTGTTCTTCTTGTTACAACCGTTTTCCATTATCTCAATGGTGGAATTCGCGCTACTCGCGTAACCCCACGAGTATCGCCACAGGTGAAAGCTCACCTCTCAGTCATTGGTGCTGGCATTGCGCTGTTGAAAGCTGCTGGGTACCTCATTGCCAAATATGAACTAGTGAATTCGAAAAATGGATTCGCACAAGGCGCTGGCTACACAGACGTCCACGCTCGTATGCCATCACTGACGATTCTGTTTATCTTGTCATTGACCTGTGCAGTCATCCTTCTTGCGAATGTTCGATCACGTGGATGGTCACTTCCTGCAGTTGCGGTGAGTCTTTGGATTTTTGTTTCGCTGGTGATTGGTGTGTTGTATCCGACCATTCTTCAGGCCTTGAAGGTGAGCCCGGCTCAGCAAACTCTGGAAGCTCCTTACATTGCTCGCAACATTGCGTCAACGAGGACAGCATTTGGTCTCGATAATGTTCAGTTCCATAACTTTGCAGGATCGCCAACAGTTTCTGCAGCTGAAATAAAGAATTCTTCAGCCACGTTGAGCAATATTCGACTTTGGGACCCAGCTCCAGATATTGCCCTCACAACAGTTTCTCGTCTTCAATCAATTCGTTCGTATTACAACTTCACAACATTGTCTGTTGACCGCTACATGATTAATGGAAAAACAACACCAGTACTTATTGGCGCTCGACAGCTAAACCAGGCAGCACTTCCTTCACCAAGCTGGGTAAATACTCACCTTCAGTACACCCATGGAGTTGGTGGAGCAGTAATCGCTGCGAATGCACAGAATTCTGACACCGGAAACCCTATTTTTAACCTTACGAACGTTCCACCAGTTTCTTCAAACGGATTACCTACTTTAAAAAATCCGGGAACGTATTTCGGAATAAATGACCCGGGCTGGGTTGTCACAAACACTAAGCAAGCAGAACTTGATTACCAGGTAACTTCTGGGGCGAATGCGGGCCAGCCAGTTGAAACGCATTACGCAGCAAAGGGTGGGGTTGCCGTTGGGGGCATTTTTAGTCGATTCGCATTTGCACTTCGATTGGGCGACTTCAACTTCCTTATTTCGAATCAAATAACTTCAAAGAGCCGAATTCTTTTCAACAGAGATGTAATGCAGATGGCAAAAAAAGCCGCGCCATTCTTAACATTTGACTCACAGCCGTACGCAGTAATTGCCAATGGTTCGATTAATTACGTTCTTGATGGTTACACAACAACAGATCAATATCCGTATAGTCAAAATGCAAATAATTTGAACGTAGACCAGGGTGGACTTCCGGGCAGCTTCAACTACGCTCGCAACTCTGTCAAAGTTGTTATTGATTCGTACACAGGAAAAATGACGTACTACGTAATGGATTCAAAGGATCCAATTTTGAAGTCGTACAGTGCTGCATTCCCAGGAATGTTTAAGCCATTGAGTCAATTGCCACTGACAATTGGAGACCACCTTCGCTACCCATCAAACCTTTTCAGCGTGCAGGCAGCGACACTTGGTCACTATCACATCACAAATCCGAGTTCTTTTTACTCGGCATCTGACAAATGGAACATCTCTCCAACAACTGGTGCTGGATCACCTGGACAAACGTTGGCGCAGTCTGTAAAGACTGACTCGCAGGGAAATATTATTTCTTCGTCACTTTCACCAATGAATCCAATCTTCCAGGTGGGTTCATTGCCGTCAGGGAACAAGCAACAGTTGCTCGAAACCTTGGCCTTTGTCCCTTCTGGTAATTCATCAACCGTACAAGGGCTTACTGCATTCATGATTGCGACGAATGACCGTAACGATTACGGAAAACTCAACATTTATGTGACGCCTCGTGGGACTTCAGTGCTTGGTCCAGTTCAGGCTGATTCAGAAATCCAGCAGAACGCAATTGTTTCTTCTATAACTACGCCACTTGACCAACACGGCTCAACTGTGCTTCTTGGAAACACAATGATGGTTCCACTAAATAAGAGCATTCTCTACATACGTCCAATGTATGTAACAAGTTCATCTAACCCACTTCCTCAGCTGAAGTACATGATTGCGGTGTTTAACCAAAATGTTGCAATTTCACCAACGCTTGGTGGAGCGTTGTCCCAAGTTCTAGGCGGAACAGTGTCTGGGGGAACGACTACTGGTGGTTCTACAACTACTGGTGGATCTGGATCACCAAAGACTGGTGGAACGGCAGCTTCGTATTTGAAGCAAGCCGCCGCGTACTACTCGGCCGCACAAAAAGCACTGTCTGCTGGGAATTTGGGCGAATACCAAACAAATGTAAATGCAATGAATCAGCAGTTAACGCTGGCTCAGAATGCGCTTAACGGCAAATAAGCAATTTTCATTGCAGTCTTTTTCGCTTGTAATAGAAGCTCAACAAGACACAGAGCGATAAGTCCTGAGTGACTTTTCTTTTGTATGGCGTGTCCGGTACTGTGTAACTACCCCCATCAGAAGGTTTTGCCATGAGCGAGTCAACGATTATTTACACCCATACTGATGAAGCGCCTGCTTTAGCGACGTATTCCTTGTTGCCAATCGTTTCGGGATTTGCCCGTAAAGCCGGTTTGAGCGTCACGACTCGCGACATTTCTTTAGCTGGGCGCATCTTGGCAACATTTCCAGATTTCCTTCTCGAAGGCCAGCGAATTGCTGATGATCTGGCAGAACTAGGTGAGGAAGTAAATCGACCCGAAGCCAACATCATTAAATTACCCAACATCTCTGCTTCGGTCCCACAGCTCAAAGAAGCAATCGCAGAACTCCAAAGCCAAGGTTTTGCAGTCCCGAACTATCCAGATGAGCCAACTTCCGATCAAGAACGTGAAATTCTTGCTCGCTACAAAAAGGTTTCTGGATCGGCCGTGAACCCAGTTCTTCGACAGGGAAACTCTGACCGCCGCGCACCGCTATCAGTGAAGAACTACGCAAAGAACCACCCGCATTCGATGGGAGCCTGGTCAGCAGAATCAAAGACTCGAGTTGCCACCATGTCGAAGGGTGATTTTTTCTCTAACGAAGAATCACTCACGATGAAGAGCGCAGACAGTTTGACGATTGAACTAATCGATGCTCAAGGAACTGCGACTACGTTGCGTGCTCCCTTAGTAGTTAAAGAAGGCGAAGTTATTGACGCCACCAAGATGGATGTGGCGGCACTTCGAACCTTCTTGACAGAACAGATCGCTAAGGCGCAGGATTTAGGAGTTCTCTTTTCTGTGCACCTGAAAGCCACCATGATGAAGGTCTCAGATCCCATCATGTTCGGGCACGTGGTCACATCATTCTTTCCAATAACTTTCGCGCAGTACGGTGAGCAATTGAGTAGCGCGGGGCTTCGCACCAACGACGGTCTCGCCGGTATCTTCGCCGGACTCGACGCATTAGCGAACGGGGCCGACATTCGTGCAAGTTTCACCCAGGAACTGGGTGGTGGGCCAGCGCTCGCAATGGTGGATTCCTCGAAGGGAATCACTAACCTGCACGCGCCTAACGATGTGATTGTGGATGCATCAATGCCAGCAATGATTCGCACATCGGGACACATGTGGAACGCTGCTGGTGATGAAGCTGACACCTTGGCGGTTATCCCTGACCAGAGCTACGCCACCATTTATCAAGTAGTGATAGAGGACTGTCAGCGTCACGGTGCTTTTGATCCGACGTCCATGGGTTCGGTTCCAAACGTCGGGCTAATGGCGCAGGCGGCCGAGGAATACGGTAGCCACGACAAGACTTTCGAGATCTCACACGCTGGAACAGTGCGCGTCACTAATTCATCTGGCGAAGTAGTTTTCGCCATAAAGGTGGAGCCGGGCGACATTTTTCGTATGTGTCAGACCAAAGATGTTCCAATTCGCGACTGGGTAAAACTTGCGGTGAGTCGTTCACGCTTGAGTGGTGACCCAGCAATTTTCTGGCTTGATGAGAACCGCTCTCATGATGCACAACTAATTAGCAAGGTTCGCAGCTATCTAACCGAGCACGACACCTCGGGACTCGACATTCAGATACTTTCTCCAGCAGTTGCAATGGCACAGACACTTGAGCGAGTGCGTCGTGGTCTCAACACCATTTCGGTGACTGGCAATGTACTTCGTGACTACCTCACCGATCTTTTCCCCATCATGGAGCTTGGTACTAGTGCCAAGATGTTGTCCATCGTGCCACTTATTGCTGGTGGAGGACTCTTCGAAACTGGAGCTGGTGGTTCAGCACCCAAGCACGTCGAACAATTTCTTAAGGAAAACTATTTGCGCTGGGATTCACTAGGTGAGTTCCTCGCGCTAGCTTCGAGTTTCGAACACCTTGCTCAGCTCACCGGCAATGCCCGCGCTCAAGCCTTGGCCGACACGTTGGACCGTGCCACGGGTCGATTCTTGGACGAAGACAGGTCTCCGGGACGCAAACTCGGCACGATTGACAACCGTGGAAGTCACTACTACCTCGCGCAGTATTGGGCACAGGAACTTGCTCGTCACGAAGACGGCGCACTGGCTAGTTTGTTCCAACCAGTCGCTGATGCATTGACTTTGAATGAAGACAAAATCGTGGCAGAACTCTTGGCCGTGCAAGGTAATAGCACTGACATTGGTGGATACTTTCACCCAAACTCACAACTCGCTGACGTAGCGATGCGCCCGTCATCGACGCTGAACGCGATTATCAATTCGCTGTAGAAGCAGCCACTTCGACGGCGATTTGTGTCAATAAAACAATTGGACGCAACTCATCTAAGCGTTGTAGAATAGAAACTCACCTCGACGCGGGGTGGAGAAGCACGGTATCTCGTCGGGCTCATAACCCGAAGATCGCAGGTTCAAATCCTGCCCCCGCCACCAAGTAAAGAAGAACCCCCGAAAGGGGGTTCTTCTGCTTTTAGCTCCAAATGATGTTAAAAACTATCCATGGACCAGACACTTTCTCGCCCGGCTGTTGAGCGCGTTCGTAGTGCTCTCGCCAGTGGCGCAAGCAACGCCGAGATAAAGCTCCTGGAGGGTTCAGCACGCTCCTCCAAGGAAGCCGCTGACTCGCTTGGGATTGAAGTTGGACAAATTGCTGCATCAATTATTTTTCGACTCGCTGATGACTCACCAGTTCTAGTAATCACAAGTGGTCGTCACCGTGTTGATACCGAACTCATCACAAAGCACTTGGGCATTTCAGAGCTACTGAGAGCTGACGCTGACTACGTTAAGAAAGTTTCTGGTTACACCATTGGAGGCGTCAGCCCAGTTGGGTGGTTAACAACTCCACTCACACTCATTGATGTGGCGCTTGACGATTACGACATTGTTTGGGCCGCCGCAGGACACCCACATGCGGTGTATCCAACAACGTTTGAGGAATTGCGGCGCATGACTGGCGCAACGGCACTAGTCGTAGG